>JBKPQD010000068.1:0-6118 GCA_046733915.1 Chloroflexota bacterium | reverse complement strand
CCGGGACGCCTCTGATCCGGCACCGTCCCTTCCGCGCACCGCACCACACGATCAGTCATGCAGGTCTGGTGGGCGGGGGCAATATTCCCAAGCCCGGTGAAATCTCATTGGCCCACAGGGGTGTTTTGTTTTTAGATGAGTTCCCTGAATTTGGCACGCGCGTCCTGGAAGTGATGCGCCAACCGATGGAAGATAAAGTTGTCACCATCAGCCGCACAAAGGGATCGTTGACGTTCTCTGCAAATTTTCAACTGATCGCTGCCATGAACCCCTGCCCATGCGGATATTACGGAGACAGCCAAAAGCCGTGCACTTGCGCAGCACCCGTCGTGACGAAATATCAAAAGCGAATCTCTGGACCCTTACTGGATCGTATTGATATTCACATCGAAGTGCCTCGCGTGGACTACGAAAAACTAAGTGGAGATCGAATTGGTGAATCAAGTGAATCGATTCGTGCTCGCGTTCAAGCTGCGCGAAATATTCAATTAAAACGATTCTCGAATATTGACTCGTCGACGATCGTTTGCAATGCCGACATGCATATTGGGGAAATACGGAAGTTCTGTAAATTGCAGGAAGAAGGTCAGAGCCTAATGCGTTCGGCGATGACGCAACTCGATTTATCGGCGCGTGCCTATCATCGTATTCTCAAGTTGGCGCGCACGATTGCAGATTTAGCGGGGTGTGAAGAAATCCAATCCGTGCATCTGGCGGAAGCGTTGCAATACAGGCCGAAGTTGATGATGAGCTAATCCGACAATAAGGCTAGGGAGACCTCCGGTCGCGTCTCGGCGGGGTCGAAGACCCACGCCGAGCAAAAAGGCGATCAAGCGGGTAAATCCGGCTATGGCGGGCATCACCTTATGCCACGAGCGCCGCATTGCACCGCCTGCGGCTTCCAGTACCACCGGGCTGCCCGACCCCATCTGAGTATACGCCAGCCGGTATGCCCCAACCGGAGCCATGCCATTCTCTTCCATTATGTTCATGCTTCCTCAACTGGTTTCTAGCTCATCGAGCGCTGCCTGGGCTTCTTCCTTAAGTTGCCTGGAAGGCGCGGGCGCTGTTTCATCGATACCTTGAATGATGGATTGCAGCGCCATGCGGTAAGCGACCTGAAAGGCCTGCTCCTGGGCCACTGGAATATCGGGGAGCACGCCACTGCCTTCCCAATTGGTTCCTGTGATGGGATTGACCGGCCGCCCATCGGGGATTAATGCTTCAAAGTGCGCATGTAAACGATGGATCCCAACAAGATGGGCACCTCCACCCGTTACTTCGCCAATCAGGGTAGCTCTCTGGCGGGTTTTGAGGTTGTAGCAAAATTCCTCTCCGCCGGAGAACGTATCTTTGCTCGTCAGCACGTAAATCGGCTTGTCACCGAAGCGCTTCCCCGGAACGTAAGGCAGCGTCCAGGATTGTTTCGGGAGCTCTTCAGTCCGCGAGTAAAAACTGTTCAGGAGGATAGGTTCTTCGCCAAAAAGATAGCTACAGATGAAGGCAACCATCGTGGGATGCCCACCTCCATTTTTGCGCACATCAATGATCAACGCACTGGTATTGGCTAAAAAATTCATCGCGGCAGCAGCGGTATCTCCACCCCATTCAGGAGGAAAAAAGGCGCGGATATCCAGGTATCCCACATTTCCTGCCAGCCGTTCCAATTTGTACAGCCCGTAGTTATCCAGGCTGGCCCGCTGGCGCCATTCCGCCACAATCGCCGGGTTTTCATGCGGCTGGCCTATGTGCTCTGGAAGTTGCTCGGGACGCCAGAACACCCGCAGATGTTTGTCTTGATTGATTTCTTGCAGATGGCCGGTCAGTGTTTTCGCAAAAAGCTCGCCATCGGTGATCTGAGCGTAAGCTCCCTCCGCCAGGCAGCTCTGAAGATGCGCGCGGATGCCCTCGGCAATATCGGGGAAAATATAGCGCGTCTTCAACAACTCCAACAGATTTTGAATAATAGCTGCATGATCGGACTGATCAATCAATACTTGCCCGGTTTCCATATCATTTTCTCCTGGTTCCTGTTTATCGCCTGTTTCATCAAATCTATTTTTACGTCGGATGTGAAATCAAAAAGGTTGACGAAAAACGGGAATGTCCCCAAGATTAAAGGTGCGAACCTAATCATATGCGAGGTACATTCCCATGACAAGCACGGACCTAGATTGATATTCATCATTTATCCTACACCTTTTTAAAGTTTTATGTGTATTTACTTTTGCAAAGGTTTATTCTTGGCTATCTCCTGGTTCTTTATGGAATGATCGTGGGATAGAAACGAGCCATCCTTGCCGCCTGTGCCTTGTCAGAAACACGGAAACTCGGAGACAAAGAATTGCCTCCCTCAGAGCGCTTGCGGTACAATCAATATGTCCTGCGTTACCTAGATCCCACAATTTAGAATAAGGAGAATGGAAATGAAGAATACGCTGTCTGTTCTCACGCTTGTACTGGCATTGCTCCTCGCAGCCTGCACCCCAATGGCGCCAGCCACTCAGCCTTCTGCGCAGAGTAATTTACTTTCTGTCTTCGGCGCCTACGCCACAGCTATCGAAGAGCCATGGGATGGGGTTATTCACAGCGCGCTACAAAAAGCACAAACTGAAGGCCGTATCAAGTACGAATTTACAGATGACATTGGTTATGCAGGCGATATGGAGCGCGTGTTGCGGGAAGTGGCAGAGCAAAAGAAGCCGGACATTATCTTTGGGGATGCGTTTGGCAACGAAGAGGCCGTGCGTCGTGTTGCCAAAGATTTTCCCGAGATCGCCTTTGTGTTTGGCTCCGGGGGTGGGCCGGCCGAACCGAACTTCTCAGTGTTTGATAACTGGATCCACGAACCCGCCTACCTTTCCGGCATGCTGGCGGGAGGACTGACCAAGTCGAACGTGATTGGGGTCGTGGGCGGGTTTCCAGTACCCGAGGTGAACCGCATCGTCAACGCGTTCATCGCCGGAGCTAAGTCGGTGAACCCAGAGGTGGATGTCAAGACGACCTTCATTAACAGCTGGTTCGATCCTGCTGCCGCCAAGGAAGCCGCCTTGGCACAGATCGATGCCGGGGCCGATGTGCTCTTTGCTGAACGTTTCGGCGTTATCGAGGCAGCGGCCGAGAACAGCTTATACGCTTTCGGGAACATGAGCGACCAGAAAGACTTGGCACCTGGATTCGTGGTTAGTGGCCCGGTCTGGAACATGAAGCCCACGGTCGATTACATTATCAATCAAGTAGCCGGCGGCACGTATACCGCTCAGGACTTGAAGGATTTCAGCATGGTGGCGAAAGGTGGTGCGACCTTGGCCCCGATCAACACCAGCGTCACCGGTGGCATTCCGCAAGAGTTGATCGATCAGGTGAATGCCAAAGAGCAAGAGATAAAGAGCGGACTCTTCCGGGTTGACATTGACGAAGCGCAGCCGCCGGCTAGTTCCAGTGGTGGTTGAGAGCCGAGTGGGCTCAACGGATCTGATGTTCGATAGGATACTCGTTGCGGCGATATCCGTCAGACCACAGTCGCCGCAACGATCTCCCAAATATGGCGCCGGCCTCCCTGTAACTCAAGTGAAGCGCCTAAAGAGCTGTATCCTGGCATCTGCAGGTATCGTGCTGATTCGAAGATATGACCAGTGACCTTGGCCCCGTAGTGGCGATGCGCGGGATCAGCAAGCGCTTTGGCACGGTGCTAGCCAATGACCGGGTTGATTTCACCTTGCGCCCTGGTGAGGTCCATGCGTTGCTGGGAGAAAATGGAGCAGGCAAGACCACTCTGATGCGCATCCTGTATGGCCTCTACCAGGCCGATGAAGGGCAGATTTACATAAACAACCTGCCTGTAACGGTCCACTCGCCAAAAGATGCCATCAGTCATGGGATCGGCATGGTTTCTCAGCACTTTGCGCTGGTGTCCCCGCATACAGTTACGGAAAATCTGATCCTGGGGAGAACCCCCGGCTTACGCCTGAACCTGAGACAAGCTCACGAATCTGTGCGTGAAGCTGCGGCCCAATTCGGTCTTCAGGTAGACCCTGAGGCTGTCATTCGTGACCTGTCAGTTGGTCAGCGGCAGAGGGTTGAGATTCTCAAAGCGCTATACCGGAGGGCCAGGGTACTGGTGATGGATGAGCCGACCGCCGTCCTTGTGCCCCAAGAAGTGGAACAGCTATTTAGCAGCCTACGCAGTTTCAAGGAAAAAGGATTTTCGGTCGTGTTCATCAGCCACAAGCTGCACGAGGTGATGGCGATTGCTGATCGTGTCACCGTGCTGCGGGCAGGCAAAGTGGCCGGGGAGCTGCTCACCAAAGATACAAACCAAAACGAATTAGCGCGCTTGATGGTGGGTCGTTCCACCTTCGCGATGACCGGTAAGTCCGACATTGAGAACAAGACCCTCCCAGTATTGGTCCTCGAGCGAGTCACGGCCCTTGATAACAAAGGGCTTTCCGCATTGAAAGAGGTGACCCTTGGGGTACGAGCCGGCGAAATCGTGGGGCTGGCAGGTGTCTCTGGCAATGGCCAAACAGAGCTCGCGGAAGTTCTGGCGGGTCTCCGGGCTGTAATCCTGGGTAGGGTGCTTGTTTGTGATGAAGATGTCACGAACACAGATCCTCAGACGATGATGGCTGCGGGTGTGGGTCGCATCCCCGAGGACAGTCGGGCAAACGTTATTGGGCAGATGACGGTAGCGCAGAATATGGTGCTGGAACAGCTCGATCGTTTCAGCCGAAAGGGGAGGCTGGACCGGCAAGCGATCGGCCGCTATGCCAAGACTTTGATTGAAGAGTACCAGATTAAGGCCTCCCCCAACGATCGGATGCGTACTCTTTCGGGAGGCAATCTGCAAAAAGTTGTCCTAGCGCGCGTGCTTGCGCAGAAGCCGAAGGTGCTGATTGTTGCCCAACCCACACGAGGGCTCGACGTAGGTGCGACGGAGTACGTCCGTAGTAAGCTGCTGGAACAACGGGCGGAAGGAGCAGCCATTCTCTTAATCTCCGAAGATCTGGATGAAATCCTGCAGCTGTCGGACGTTATCGCGGTCCTATATGAGGGCAGGATCATGGATGTGAGACCCGCGCACGGTGCGACCCCACAAGAGCTGGGCTTGCTAATGGCGGGGGTGCAAAAAGCATGAGATTACAGGTGGAACGTAACCCTGCACCGGTCTGGTTCAGAGCGTTGATCCCAGTGGCCAGCATCGTCGTGACGTTCCTGTTGACTTCGGGCTTTGTGCTGGCTTATAGAGCAAATCCGCTCCAGGCAGGATATTATTTCCTCATCGATCCTCTATCGAATCCGGTGCGACTGATCGAGGTGTTTGTTAAGGCCACGCCCCTGCTCTTGACAGGTATTGCCGTGACTTTCGCCTTCTCCGGCGGATACTGGAATATCGGGGTGGAGGGGCAGCTGTATATGGGCGCTACGGCAGCCACCGCCATTGGATTGCAAATGCACAACGTTCCAGCTTGGATTGCCTTGCCACTGATCATCGTGGGTGGGATTCTGGCTGGAATGGCATGGGCGACCCTGCCTGCTTTGATGAAAGTCCGGCTGAAAATTGATGAAGTTGTGACTACACTGCTACTTAATTACGTTGCTATCTTCTTCGTCAGCGCGCTTCTCAATGGCCCGTGGCGCGATCCGATATCGCAGTGGCCACAGTCTCCGGAGATCGCCGCTTCTGCCATGTTCCCCCGCCTCATCCCTCGGTCCCGTCTGCACCTGGGGTTTATCCTAGCCTTATTGGTTATCCTTGGCGTATGGTATATTCTGGGCCGCACTTCATTCGGCTTGAAGATGAAGGCAGTGGGATTCAATATTGAAGCGGCTCGGTTCTCCGGAATAAACGTCGAGCGCACCCTGCTAGTGGTTGCTCTGATTAGCGGTGGCATTGCTGGATTGGCGGGTGCAAGCGAAATTGCAGGGATTCACTTTCATCTTATCGACTCGATATCCCCGGGTTATGGCTATACCGGCATTATCATTGCCACGTTAGGGGCGTTGAATCCTATTGGCGTATCCCTGGCGGCTGTGTTTATCGGATTGATTGACACCGGAGCTCAGACGGTGAGTCGCGCCCTAGGCGTTCCGATTTATCTCGGCGATGTTCTGCAGG
>JBKPQD010000067.1:0-7296 GCA_046733915.1 Chloroflexota bacterium | reverse complement strand
GTGCAGGCACCGCAAGGCTGGTATCCGTCGGCAGTGATCGTGCTGTTGAGCGATGGCGAGAACAACGAGGACCCTGACCCGATGCTGGCAGCGGACCTGGCTGCCGATCTGGGTGTGCGTGTTTATACCGTCGGCATTGGTAGCACAGCCGGTTCCACGATCACCGTGGAGGGGTTCACGATCCATTCGCAATTGGATGAAGGAACACTGCGCGCGATTTCCGATGATAGCGGCGGCAAGTACTATAATGCTACCAATGAAGAAGAGCTCTACAGGATCTATAGCGATTTGCAACCGAAGCTAACCATTAAGTCAGAGGAGATGGAAGTCACATCTATTTTTGCGGCGCTCGGTATGCTGGCATTGGTGATTGGCGGCACTTTATCCCTGTTATGGTTTGGGCGTGTGCCGTAGGGGAAAAGGAGCTATGAAATGAGCTTTCTTTGGGCGAGATCATTGCTGTTGCTTGGCTTGATCCCCCTCTTCATCCTTTTTTATGTCTGGCTGTTGAGACGCCGCCGGCGCTACACAGTCCGATATTCGAGTCTGTCGCTCCTCCGCGAAGCTGCCTCGCACCAATCGCGCTGGCGAAGACATCTTCCTTTTGCGCTCTTCCTTCTTGCGATCACCAGCCTGGTCTTTGCACTGGGCCGGCCGGTTGCCACCGTGCTCGTCCCTTCGAATAAAGCCACGATCATTATGGCGATCGACGTCTCGAGGAGCATGTGCTCGAACGATATCAAGCCCAATCGCCTGGAAGCGGCCAAGGATGCCGCACAAGCCTTTGTGAGCACGCAGCTTGCCAATCGCCAGGTGGGCATCGTCGCCTTTGCCGGTTTTGCAGAATTGATCCAGCCGCCGACGAACAGCGTGCAGCAATTGAATGGTGCCATCGAGAGTCTGGTCACCGCCCGCCGGACAGCCATTGGCAGCGCGATCCTGCGCTCGATCGATGCCATCGCCGAAATAGACAATCGCGTTCCGCCGAGTGATCTCGGATCCTCCTCGAATCAGTCCCAGGCTCCCGCCGAACCGGTCCCGCATATTATCGTGCTATTGACCGATGGCGCCAGCAACGCCGGTCCACCTCCCTTGAGCGCTGCGGAACAGGCGGTGGAGCGCGGCATCCGGATCTACACGATCGGGTTTGGCACCAACCGCAACAACTCGGTGATGGACTGTGGCGATCAATTCCAGGAAAATGATTTCTTTGGCGGGGGTTTTGGTCCCGGCATTGGCGGTGGCTTCCGCAGGGAAATCGATGAAGAGACCTTGAAGCAGATCGCAGACCTGACCGGTGGCAGCTATTACGCCGCCTCTAGCGCAAACGAGCTGGAAAACGTGTTCCAAAACCTTCCTACGTATCTCGTCAGCACGCGCGAGACGATCGAGATCACGGCATTCTTTACTGCCATTGCGGCCTTGATTGCGATCCTTGCCATGCTGCTTTCACTGCGCTGGCATCCATTATCATAAAGTGATGTGATTGTGAGCGGAGCACAGAATCTCTCACCCTGAACAAGAGCTTCTTTACTGCTTCTCAGAACGACACAATTTGTTAGCATAAACATCCCGATGCTTGTTCGGGATGTTTTTGTTAATCCCCACGTAATGATTTGCTTCTGCATCGGGAAATAAATCAGCAGCCGCAAGCGTCAAATGCGAGAAGACCAACACAACGAGAGGCTTTTATGACCGAACCCAAAGTTACCGTCTATGGCGCGTACTGGTGCCCGGATTGTCGACGTTCGAAGAAATTTCTTGGAGAACAATTCATCGCGTATCGCTGGGTGGATATCGAACAGGACCGGGAGGGGGAGAACTACGTGCTGCAGCGGAACAACGGCAAACGCATCATCCCATTGATTTTATTTGAAGACGACTCGTTCTTAGTGGAACCGACCAATGCCGAGCTCGCCCGAAAGCTCGGGTTGAAAACCGAGGCGCGCAAGACATACTATGACTTGATCATCATCGGCGGTGGACCGGCAGGTTTGACGGCCGCCATCTACGCCTCCCGCGAAGGCGCAGACGTATTGCTGATCGAACGCTCCGGTCTGGGCGGACAGGCGGGCATCACCGTGGGCTTGGACAATTTCCCCGGTTTCCCCGAGGGCATCAGCGGACAGGAATTCTCGGAACGCGTGACGCAACAAGCGCGGCGCTTCGGCGTAGAAATTCTCCAGGCAGTGGATGTAGAAAAGCTCGAGATGGAGGCAGGTTATCATGAAGTTTATACGTCCGATGGAAAGCACTACCATTCCAAAGTAGTGCTCGTTACGACAGGCGCCTCGTATCGGCGGTTAGGGGTTCCCGGGGAGGATGATTTTATCGGCGCGGGCGTCCACTTTTGCGCGACCTGTGATGGACCATTTTATAAGGGGGCCAATGAAATTGTTGTCGTGGGCGGCGGTAACTCTGCAGTAGAGGAGGGGCTGCACCTGACCAGCTTTGCGGAGAAAGTCATCATGCTGGTGCGCGGAGACCGTCTCACCGCCAGCCGGATCGCGATTGATAAAGTCAACCAACTGACTTCGCGCGTCGAGGTGCGCTATAACACGGTCGTCGAAGCGCTGGCAGGTCAGGATTCGAAATTAAAGACGATCCGCACCCGCAATACGCTCACCAATGAAACACAGGAACTGCATCCCGCCGCAACCTTCATCTTTATCGGTCAGGTACCCAATGTGGATTTTTTGAAAGGTTATGCGGACCTGGATTCCTACGGGTTTGTCGTGACCGGTCATGATCTTATCCATAAAAGAACAATGGACTGGGATCCGCTTCCGTTTGAGACCAGTGTGCCGGGGATTTTTGCCGCAGGCGACGTACGTCATGGCAGCACGAAGCAAGTCGCCTCCGCAGTGGGGGAAGGCGCGGCGGCATCCATTTCCATCCGTGAGTTTTTGCGGCGTAGTGAATAGCGAAAACCAAATCATAAAACGTCGGAAGGGCTGATGCGTGCCGTAGGGCATCTCTTCAGGACTTCGTCCCCTATTTGTCTCGTGGTTATAATCGTCCCATGATTACCAACAATAAAACGGTCACCATTATTGGCGCGGGCTTGGCAGGTCTTTCTGCTGCCTATGAGCTGCATCGCGCCGGCTGGAACGTCACTGTGCTCGAGGCGCGTTCGCGTGTGGGTGGGCGCGCCTATAGCATACGGAGTTTTGTGCACGGACAAGTTGCGGAAGGTGGAGGCGAGTTCATCGAAGAAAGTCACACTCGTATGATCGCGCTGGCGAATGAATTTAACTTAAAGCTTGGACGGGTCGGGAGCTGGCAGGGACAGAAAGAGGATTGGGGTTCATTTGGTGGAAAAGCCGGTCCGGTAATGGATTCAAACATTTGGGGAACAAATCTTCAAGCGGAAGTTGATCGCGTCTGGATGGCTCTCTCAGAGCTGGGCACGCTCGTCTCGGACCCGTACCAGCCTCAGGCTGCGCGTGAAGCGGCGCGGCTCGACCGGCAGTCCGCCCTCGATTGGATCCGAACGCTGGATGTGCATCCACTGGCGAAGAGTCATTTTCTCCAGCATATTCGCGCCGAGTACACGGCTGAGCCCGAGCGATTTTCGCTGCTCGACCTGGCGCGTAACTCGGCGATGTACTATAGGATGGGACATTTTCATCAAAATTATCGCGTGATTGGTGGGAACGATTTAATTCCCTGTGCGCTGGCGGATACATTACCGGATGTCCGCTTGAATTCTCCAGTGATCTCGATCCGCCTTTTGCCTGAGGAGGTCGCTGTGACTTACCAACAGGGTGAATCCAATCGGACAATTTCCTCGGCATTCGCGATCCTCGCGGTGCCGTTGACGACTGCACGATCCATTGACTTCCATTCCTCGTTGCCTTCCGCGTATCAGCAGATGGTGAATGAAGTTTCTTACGGCGCGGTGACCAAGGTCTTGATCCAGTATCGAAATCGCTTCTGGGAGGAAAGAGGCTGGAATGGGCGGCTCACGACCGATACTCGTATTGGCATGACCTGGCACGCGACCAGCCATGTGGATAGCGAGGACGGTATCATCACCGTTTATACCGGCGGAGAACCGGCTGCGAAGTTATCCGCGCTGCCAGACGAAGAACGGATTCAACTGGCTGTGGCAGAGATCGAGAAGTTATTTCCGGGCTCGTCTCAGCAAATTGAACATACTGCCACGATTGCATGGTCAAACGAGAAATTTACGCGCGGTTCGTATATGGCGCTTGCCCCCGGCCAGGTGACTGCACATTGGGAAGCACTGATGACGCCCGCCGGTCGCTTATTCTTTGCCGGTGAACATGCCACTGCGATTCAGGGATACATGGAAGGTGCCGTGGAAAGTGGTCAGCGCGCGGCACGGACAATCCTCACTGCATAAAATCACACTAGAGCAGCGTGAGCCATCAGGCAGCATCGTTGGTCCTTACCCTGCTTGCAATGACATTCTCCGATGAGTATTCATGATGGAACAATATAAAAACTTCTGGGCTGGTGTGCGGGCGGAGATTCCGCTCCTGATCGGTGTCTTTCCCTTTGGCTTGATCTATGGTGTGCTGGCGCTCAGTTCCGGGCTTTCCGTCTCTGCCGCCCAGATGATGTCGTCGATCGTGTTTGCCGGCTCATCCCAATTTATCGCCTCGCAGCTTGTCCATGAGTCGGCACCCGGGCTTGTCCTCGTCCTGACGATTGCCGTCGTCAATTTGCGGCACATGCTGTATTCCGCATCTCTGGCACCCTATCTTTCTTCCCTCTCTATGCGCTGGAAGATGCTGCTCAGTTATTTCCTTACGGATGAAGCGTATGCTCCAAGCATCCTCCACTATGAAGAACAAGGACGGACGCCATTCAGTCACTGGTTCGTGTTGGGCGCAGGGTTTTCGCTCTGGTTCATCTGGCAGGTCAGCACGGCGATCGGGATCTTTCTTGGTTCCGCGATTCCCCAGTCCTGGTCCCTCGATTTTGCCCTGCCGCTGACCTTCATCGCGATGGTCATGCCGGTATTAAGGAATCGACCGTCCATCCTGGCGGCGCTCTCTGCAGGCATAGTGGCGCTGATGGCGTACTCCCTGCCATACAAGCTGGGGTTGATCCTGGCGGCGCTGATCGGCATTGCGGTTGGTACCATCCTGGAGAAGAAGACATCGCCCAAGGAGCTGGCATGAACATCTGGCTTGTCATGCTGCTCGGCGGCTTGATCACGTTTGGGATGCGCTTCTCGTTTATCTTTCTGTTTGGGAAATTTCACATTCCCGAAACGGTGCGCCGAGCGCTCCATTACGTGCCGCCAGCGGTGCTATCTGCAATTGTTTTCCCCGAGCTGTTTCTGCGCAACGGAACGTTGTATCTATCGTTTGGAAATGTCCGTTTGCTTGCCGGCCTGATTGCCATGGCGACGGCATGGTTTACCAGGAATACATTGATCACAATCCTTGCAGGAATGATCGCTTTGTTCGTGCTGCAATGGCTGTTGTAGGGAATCCCACGCCGAATTGCTTCGTGGCAACAACAGAATGGAATTAAACAAAAACCGTTACGGCCAGATTGCTGCCTTCACGCTCCGCTTGCATGGCGGCTTCGATGGCTTTCTCGGTTAAGTATTCGATTTCTGTTGCAGCGGTGATGCGAACCGCACAGGCAATTCCGGCGCTTAACTTTAGCTGGATCGATGTCCCATCCAGCAGGGAAATCTGGGTACCGAGAATACCGCTGAGAATGCGTCCCGCAATCTTTTCGGCGTCCTGACCGATCACACCAGGCAGGATGATCAGAAACGTGTCCGCTTCATAGCGTCCGACCTCGTCGTAGGGCCGGCTCTTCTCACGGATTCCCTGCGCGACGACAGTGATCACATCATTGCCAATGGGCTGACCAAACTGGTCTACGATGGATTTGAAGTTATCGATGCTCAGAGCGATCAGGCTAAGCGGAGATTGTCCCCGGCGGGCGCGTTCCAATTCCCCGTATGACAGGGTGGAGAATGCTTTACGGTTCAGGACTTTTGTGAGGACATCGAACAGGGCGGAGTTGTCAAGCACGGCGCGGGCTTCGAGGAGGTTGTCGTCCAGGTCAAGAATCCGTTCCGCCATCTGGAGACGTAATTTCAACTCTAGTGGCAGGATGGGCTTCAGCAGATGATCATCTACCCCGGTTTGCGGCAGCTCATGCTCGTTTCCGTCTACTTTGGAGCTCATCAACAGAATGTAAATATGATAGGGAGGCTTGGCATCCCGGACGTGTTGGATGAAATTGTATGCATCCACATCTGTGTTCGTACGGTCGGCAATGACAAAGCGGATCTCTCCCTCGCGCAGGAGCTGCATGGCGTTCTCGCTGGTGCCGGCATAATAGATCTCATGTCCCGCCTGTTGCAGTACCTGTTGGATGGTCGCACGTTCGTTCCCATCGTTATTGAGGACCAGGATTTTCATCGCTCAGGGAGCCTCCTGATGGGATTATATCGTACAGGCCACCGAAAGCGCAGCATATGTTGACAAACCCTCCTCTCCATAGTAATATTGCCGCGCTCTACCCACAACGCCGAGGTAGCTCAGTGGCAGAGCAGGGGACTCATAAGCCCTTGGTCGTGAGTTCAAATCTCACCCTCGGCACTAGAAATAGAAAGGCACTCAAAGAGTGCCTTTTGGTGTTAAAAATCGGCAATATCAGGCATCATATTCTGAAGGTCCTAGGCTTTAGTCTTTTCAGCGCTGGGTTCCTGAGATAGATTGTATATTACCTGGAACGCTCACCTCGGCTATATGCTGTTTTTCCTTATGCCAATTGCTTTCGGGGCGGACTTGCAAATCGGAAGTCGGCTGAGTAGTAATCACTAGTGACATCTTCACGATTATGCGCGGAGCAATAAGCATCGACGCTGTTAATCTGATGCTGCATCTATCTGTCAACGGACCGGAAATCGTTGCGCGCTATACCGCTCCTGATCATAGATAGAAAACTAGATTGATCTGAACAGGGGACTTATTAAGTGCTGTAATGACCGTAAACAATGTTAGATTTCTTGCAAAAGTCGATAAATAGATGGGAAATCATGATATCCGAACGATAGTGGGGGTATCTATCCAGTTGAAACTGAGCGCGAAACGCGCGTCGCATAGGCTCTCCCCCAGGTGGCGGAGGCAAGTTCTCCCCGACCGGGGGATGTGGCTTACGCATGTTTGTTGTACCATCAGTATATAAGCCGCGTACTGGGTCGGGAGCTGCAAAACATGAAGATTGCTCCGCCTTCGCTTATTACAAAGGAGATTAAGATGACTCTCGTTCAAAAGACCGTAAACGGTACAGAAT
>JBKPQD010000066.1:0-5046 GCA_046733915.1 Chloroflexota bacterium | reverse complement strand
TCGAGCTTTTCGCCCGTACCGATGAACTTGATTGGTACACCAGTCACCGAGCGGATGGAAATTGCTGCGCCGCCGCGCGAATCGCCGTCCATCTTGGTCATCATCAAACCGGTAATCGAGACATTGTCACGGAATCCTTGGGCGATATTCAATGCTTCCTGACCGATCATCGAGTCGACGACGAGCAGTGTTTCCACGGGCGGCACTTTCACTACGATGGCCTTTAACTCATCCATCAGCTGCTCATCTAGTTGGGACCTGCCGGCTGTGTCGACGATCATGATGCCAAATCCGCCCTTTTCGGCTTTATCAAAGGCGCGTTTGACAAGCTCGGGCGGCCTGATGCTTAAGTCGGCTTCGACAGGAACATCGATCCGCTCGCCGAGCTGCTGGAGTTGGGTGACTGCCGCGGGGCGGTATGGATCTCCGGCGACGAGCATCACTCGCTCCCCTTTCGAGCGAAGAAGGCGCGCCAATTTCCCGGCACCTGTTGTTTTGCCGGAACCCTGTAAACCAACCATCATGATGACATGCGGTTTTGGTCCACGAAGGTTGAGTGGCGCAGGTTCGCCTAAAGTTTGAATGAGCTCGTCATTGACGATTTTGATAACTTGTTGCCCGGGGTTTAAGGCCCGCGAAACTTCTGCACCGACAGCACGTTCACGGACGCGAGCAATAAAGGATTTGACAACGCTGAAGTGTACGTCCGCTTCGAGCAGCGCCAGCCGAACTTCGCGCATTGCCACGTCCACATCCGCCTCGGAGAGCTTGCCGCGCCGGCGTAATTGATCGAATACTTCATTCAGTCGATTGGTAAGGTTTTCAAACATGAATCGTTTTCCGTTTCATCATGAGGAGAATCCTCCCCGGAATGGCATCCAGTGCAAGAGCTGACAAGGATTGTAGTGTGGAAGCAGACCAGGGTCAAGAGAGCCCTATCGCTTCGATTACCATGGAACGGTTGCTTGACAATCCTTTTGTCCCAAAGTAAAATTCCGCACGCTTAACAACAAAATATCTGGCCGAGATAGCTCAGTTGGTAGAGCACGCGACTGAAAATCGCGGTGTCCACAGTTCGATTCTGTGTCTCGGCACTCTCGGTCAGTACGAGCGACCAAGAATGCGGGCGTAGTACAGTGGTAGTACGTCTCCTTGCCAAGGAGAAGGTCGTGGGTTCGAATCCCATCGCCCGCTCAGTTCGTTAAAACGGCGTCGTGGCCAAGTGGTAAGGCAAGGGTCTGCAAAACCCTTATTCAGGGGTTCGAATCCCCTCGACGCCTCTCGAAAATTTCCACAGCAAGATTTTTGATAGACGCCTAACGGCGTCTTTTATTTTGCTTACACTTGCTTTGGCGGAGACACAGTAGCCGTTGTTGGCTTTGAATTTACAATTCTGATGACACCTTAGGTCGTCTTGTTCAGTATACTGTTAGAGTTTGATAGGCTCGAATAGAATTATGCTCAATCATTCCTCAGAAATTCCTTTTGCAACGAGAGCTAGCTTCGTAGATGAAAATCCTATATGTTGAAGACGAATTCGCGCATGTAATGCTTACAGAACGGACTCTTGGAGATAATTTCCAGCAAGAGTTCCTTTTGATTCATGCGGAGACGATGAAGCAGGCACTTCAGATCCTGAGCGACCAGCCCGATATTGATCTGGTCTTGAGCGATTTGCGTCTACCGGATGGAACCGGACTGGACCTGCTAAAAAAAATCCGGGAACGAAAATCTGCCCCCGCAGTTGTACTGGTCACGGGTCAAGGTGATCAAGAAGTGGCAGTCGCGGCGCTCAAAGCCGGAGCTGCCGATTATCTGGTGAAGCAAAGTGATTATCTGCATCGGTTGCCGATCGTCCTGAGCAATGCAATTGCGCAAAACCGGCTCGCCCAGGAACAGGAGGCGTTGCGCCAGGCGGAGGTTAGGTATCAGTCTCTCGTCGAGCAAATTCCGGCAGTTGTATTTCTGAGCCAGGCGGATGAGGAGGAAACACCTCTCTACATTAGCCCGCGGATAGAAGAATTGACGGGTTACTCTCCTGAGGAGTGGCAGGTGAGTCGGTCGATCTGGGTCCAGCTACTCCATCCCGATGATAAGGAAAGAATTCTCGCCCAGAGTAAATATTCGCGGAACGCGGGAACACGGTTTCTCGAAGAATATCGGATGATCAGGAGGGATGGACGGATCGTATGGGTTAAGGAAGACACGAATCTGATCCGTGATGGGCAGGGTTTTCCGCTTTATTGGCAGGGTATCCTCCTGGATATTACGAAGGAAAAGGAATCGCTGGAAGCCATGCGCAGGAGCGAGGAGCGGTTCCGACGGATCTTTCATGCCTCTCCCATTGCCACATGTGTGACTCGCGTGAAAGATGGAAAGATTATTGATGCCAACCAGTCCTATTTGAATCTAGTTGGAAAAACCCTTGGAACGTTGCTCACGCAAAATTCAGTGGAAATTGGTCTATGGAAGGACGAAGACGAAGGGATTACGCGTATAGCACAGCTTCAAAAAGAGGGGAGATTGCGGGGGTTGGAGCATCAGTTTTCAGAAGTTCCCGATGGTCCGAAAGATACAATTGCCTATTATGAATTGATTGAGTTGGGGGAACAGGTTTGTGTACTAGCAATGTTCTACGAGGTAACCGAGCAAAAGAAAGCGCAAAAAGATTTGCAGAATGAGCGCGATTTTGCCTTGTTAGTATTGAATAATATGGGTCAGGGACTGACCGTGACCAACAAGGATGGACGCTTTGAGTATGTCAACCCGGCATTTGCACGGATGCTGGGATACAGATCAGAAGACATGCTGGATAAGGATCCGTCTGATTTCACTGCAGAAGTAGGCAGAAGCCGATTGGTGGAAGAGAAAGCCCAGCGAAACAAAGGTTTGACGAGTTCCTACGAATCGACTTTGCTCCATCGTGATTTGCATGAAGTCCCCACGTTGATCACCGGAGTGCCTCGCTGGGATGGCGGTATTGTCACGGGAACGATCGCAGTAATCACCGATCTGACGGATCGGAAGAATACGGAGGAAGCACTCGCTCGCCAGGTCAAAGAGTTGACCGTCTTACACTCTGTGGCAATTGCGGCCGCCGAAAGTGAGACGGAAGATAAAATTATTGAAAGAGTGACTCAGATTATTGTTGAGCTCTACCCTGAAGTCTGTGGCGTTTTGCTTCTGGACGAAGGGGGAAATGCCCTGGCACCGCACCCATCCAATATTGGAGCACAGCTGCCGAGCTGGCATGATAGTTATCCGGTTTCCACCGGGATTACCGGTCGGGCAGCGACGCTCGACCAGATCATTCTGGTGCCAGACGTCACCCAGGATGATGACTATATTGAGATCGCTTCTGGAATCCGCTCAGAACTCGCCGTGCCGATTCGTGTCAATGGACGTGTCATCGGCGTGCTCAACGTAGAGAGTCACAAGCCAGCGGCCTTTGGGGAAAATGATGAGCGATTCCTCAATACGGTTGCCAGCAGTATGGGCACCGCCCTAGAAAGATTACGCTTTCTGAAGGAAGAGCAAAGACATCATCGTGAGTCCGAACTCCTGCGCGAATCCACCGCGATCCTGGCTGCTTCCCTGGAATTCAACACCTTGTTCGAAACCATTCTCACCGCAATTAGTGAGCTCATACCGAATGACAGCGCATCCATTTTTATAGCGAATCCCCTTGGAGAAATGACGATTGTGGCGACCCGTGGAATTCCGGAACCACAAAATTTTATCGGCAGGTCCCTGTCACAAAGCATAAAGTGGCATTCTTCCCGTGATGCACGGGAAACAACCATTATCGGGGATGTGTACAACGATCCACTTTTTGAGACGTGGGAAGGAACAGAATACATCCGCAGCTGGATGGGAATTCCGTTAGCTTCGCAGGATAAAATCATCGGATATATCAGCCTGGATAGCCGCAAATTAAATACATTTACCAATCGGGATGCAACTATCGGGCAGACGTTTGCAAATTCCGCCGCCATTGCGCTGGGGAACGCACGGCTATATCAGGATGCATTACGTTCCGCAGAGCGCCGCGCTGTGCTGCATCGGATCAGCCAGGACATTGTGCGCTTTGGACAGGACTTCGAACAGATCTATGTCGCCATCCACGAGGCGGCAACAAAATTGATGTCCTGCGACGTATTCCTCATCTCTCTGAAAGATGAAAGTGCAAACCAGAATGTTGGCGTCTATGCGGTCGAAGCTGGGGTTCGCTATCCATCCGAGAACACATCCTTCCATGAAGGATTAACTGGTAGTGTAATCACTCGCGGAAGCAGCATAGTTCTTCAAACTGAGTCTGAAATCGAGCAAGGGAATTTTATTCGTTTCGGCTCCGCCAGGCATGTTCGTTCGATCGTTGCTGTGCCAATGAGAATTTCGGACAGGGTTATTGGCATGATCGCGGCACAGTCGTACCAGCAACAAGCTTATGGCATGGAGGAGCAGTCTCTGTTGGAAATGCTGGCTACACATGCAGCCACTGCGATCGAAAATGGACGATTGTTTGAATCAGAGCAAAAAAGACGTCAGGAGGCAGAAAACCTGCGGCAAGCAGCCGCCGCCATTTCATCCACGCTCGATCCCGACCATGTGATGACAGACATCTTGAGTGCGCTAAACAAGGTCATTCACTATGACAACGCCAGTGTGTTTCTTTTGGAAGGCGAAGGGTTGCGCTTGGCCATCTGTCAGGGGTTCTTCGATGCAAAGAATCTCATTGGCATTCGATTTCCTGCTAATGACGAGCTGTTTGAGGAAGTCAAACGGCTTAAACATCCGCTCATCATTGAGGATGCGCAAAACGATGCCCGCTTTAAGAATTGGGGTGGCGGCCATCTTGTACGCGGCTGGATGTCTGTACCACTGATCTCGCGAGGTAGTGTAATCGGTTGTATTACCCTGGATAATTATCAAACGGGAGCCTACAGTGAAGGAATCGCTGCCACAGCCATGGCATTTGCCAACCAGGCGGCGGCGGCACTGGAAAATGCACGCTTATTCCAGGAGCAGGTCAGCCGATCCAAAATC
>JBKPQD010000065.1:0-2717 GCA_046733915.1 Chloroflexota bacterium | reverse complement strand
TATTAAGTCTCGTGGGCTCGGAGATGTGTATAAGAGACAGGGGAAAATCCGGGTGGCGATTCATACTGCCAAGCCTGGCATTTTGATTGGTCGTAAGGGCGAGGGTGTCAAGAAAATTCGTCTGGCACTCGAAACCCTGGTTGGCAAAAAGGTGGACCTCGATATCAAAGAGATCTCTTCTCCCGATACCGATGCTCAACTCGTTGCACGCAACGTCGCCGATCAGCTCGAACGCCGTATCGCATACCGCCGCGCCATGAAGCGTGCAATTCAGCAGGCCATGCGCCAGGGTGCCCAGGGCATCAAGATCATGGTGGGGGGCCGCCTTGGCGGTGCTGAAATGTCCCGCGATGTCTGGCTCCGTGATGGACGCGTTCCACTGCAAACTCTGCGCGCGAACGTAGACTATGCCAAGTCGGAAGCCAGCACCACCTACGGTCAGCTTGGCGTCAAAGTGTGGATCTATAAGGGCGAAGCTATCCCTGAGAACGAAGAAAAAGTAGAGGCAACCGAAGGCGTGTATGTGAGCGAATAGCCACATACACAAATAAAGTTGTCTTTGGAAGAGGTACCACTATGTTGATGCCAAAACGTGTGAAGTGGCGCAAGCAAATGCGCGGTCGTATGACCGGCAAAGCTCTGCGCGGCGCGGAAGTGAGCTTCGGAGAATATGGCTTGCAGGCACTGGAACCCGGTTGGGTCACCGCCCGCCAGATCGAAGCCGCTCGCCGCACCATCGTCCGTGAAATGAAGCGGCGCGGTAAAGTATGGATCCGCATCTTTCCTGCGAAACCGTACACCCACAAGCCCCCTGAAACCCGTATGGGTTCCGGCAAGGGTAATGTGGAATACTACGTTGCTCCTGTCAAGCCGGGACGAATTATGTTCGAAGTAGGTGGCCTGGATTCAACCACCGCATTGCAGGCGCTGAAGAATGCCCAGTACAAGTTCTCGATCAAAACCAAGATCGTGGCTCGTCACGATGCGGGAGAGCAGGAATGAAATCGGTGAAAACCAGTGAACTGCGTGACCTGAAATCAGGTGAAATTGAAACAAAACTGTCGGATGCTCGCGAGGAGTTGATGAAGCTTCGCTTCCAGCAAGTGACCGGCCAGTTAACCGATACCAGCCGCTTGCGCATTTTGCGCCGGGAAATTGCCCGCATGCAGACCGTTCTGCGTGACCAAGCCTCGGCTGAAGCAAAAGGTGAAGCATGAACAATCGTCGTCGCATTACCGGTGTTGTCACCAGCAACAAAATGACCAAGACGGTCGTGGTCGAGATCACACGCGTGTTCCGCCACCCACTCTATCGCAAGGTCGTCCACAGCAGCAAGCGAGTGAAGGCACATGATGAGATCGGTTGCCAGATCGGCGACCAGGTCCAGATTGTGGAATCCCGCCCGCTCTCGCGCGATAAGCGCTGGGTTGTGGAAAGTGTTATCAAGAAAGAGATCCGCACTGCAGATACGGGTGTTGCCGACCTGAAAACTGAAGTGAGCACAGAAGCACCGGCGGAGGAGTAAGCCATGATTCAACATGAGTCACGTCTCAAAGTTGCCGATAATTCCGGCGCACGCGAATTGCTCGTCATCCACGTGCTGGGTGGTTCTACCCGCAGATATGGCAGCATCGGTGACGTCGTGGTTGCTTCCGTGAAATCTGCCACTCCCCAAGGTGGCGTCAAGAAAAGTGAAAAAGTTCGTGCTGTCATCGTGCGCTGTTCCAAGGAATACCGTCGTGAAGATGGCTCTTACATTCGCTTCGATGATAATGCCGCGGTGATCCTCGATGCCGATGGTGTGAATCCAAAAGGCACTCGTATTTTTGGTCCCGTTGCCAGAGAGCTTCGTGAAAAAGGATTTATGAAAATCGTTTCACTGGCTCCCGAAGTGCTGTAGTCGTAGGAGTAATAATCAATATGAGATTCAAAATTCACAAAGGCGACACGGTCGAAGTGATCAGTGGCCGTCTCGAAGATAAAGGGAAACGCGGTGAAGTGATCAACGTTTTATCGGAAAATCGCCGCATTGTCGTACAAGGTGTGAACATTCGCACCAAGCACCAGAAGCAAGTACAGACGCAAGCCGGTCGCAATATCAATCCGGGTCGGATCCAGTTCGAAGGGCCGATCGACATCTCGAACGTGATGTTGGTCTGTCCGAAGTGCGGCACGCCAACCCGTGTAGCGGTTCAGCGCGACGATGACGGCGCCCGCCGTGTCTGCAAAAACTGCCAGGCTCTGATCGATTAGCCGCGGAGTAATGAACAATGAATAGAATGCAAGAAAAGTATAACCAAGAAGTTGTCCCGGCTCTGCGTAAGGCGTTCGACTTGAAGAACGTTATGGAAGTGCCGCGCATCCAGAAGGTCGTCGTCAATATTGGTATGGGCGAAGCCATGGATAACCCCAAGGCGATGGAAGCCGCCGTCTCGGACCTGACGACCATTACTGGACAGAAGCCGGTCATGACAAAGGCGCGTAAGAGCATTGCCAACTTCAAGCTGCGCGAAGGCCGCTTGATTGGAACTAAGGTCACCTTACGCGGGGAACGCATGTGGTCTTTTCTAGATCGTTTGATGAATACCGCGTTGCCTCGCGTGCGAGACTTCCGCGGCGTCTCAGGCAATGCCTTTGACGGCCGTGGTAATTACACGCTGGGCTTGCGCGATCAGTTGATCTTTCCGGAGATCGAGTACGACAAAATTGACAAACTG
>JBKPQD010000064.1:0-4669 GCA_046733915.1 Chloroflexota bacterium | reverse complement strand
AAAACGTGGAAAAGCTGACGGTAACCGTTCCGCTTTTCACCTGAAGTCCCCCGCCTCGGCTACCAGCCACATTGTTTACGAAGGTGGAATTCGAAATTGTTGCGGTGCCCGCCCCAATATCGATGCGTACACCGCCGCCATTATCAGGAGTTGTATTATTGTAGAAGGTACTGTTCGTAATAGTCAGCGTGCCGCCGGTAGCTTTGAGAAGGCCTGCACCGTCCGCTCCAGTGGCCGTACAGGTGTTGTTTTCAATCGTGCTATTGTTGACAATCACGGTGGCGAGGCTGCTGTTAAAAACGCCGGCACCACAATTTGATTCACTGGATGCAGTATTTCCTGAAACTGTACTGTTGCTCAGGGTCAGCGTACCATCCCCCGCAAAGTACAGGCCCGCACCGTCAGGGGAATTTCCACCGGTGAGAGTGATATGGGTCAAGGTGAGATTGGTATTTCCAATGTCAGTTACTTCCATCACGCGGTTATTGATGCCACTTGCATCAATGATCGCATTCGTTGCTCCGCTTGTCTGGATGGTGAGATTCCCGGCTGTGCCGTCTGCATTGCCTACATCCAGGTCCCCGTTGGTTGAGGTCGTGCCAACACGGCTGAGCGTGTATGTGGCTCCGCTGGCCAGCGTGATAATGTCATCTATGCCGCTACCTGTATAGGTACAACCAAAGAAGGAGGCATTCGTATTTGCAGCGATAATCGCCTCGCGCAATGAGCAGTTCGTATTATCTACATACTCGTCGCTCGTGATATCCACGGTAATGGATGCCGCAGCCGCTGGCAGTACCGGTACCGCCACCAGCACCATGGCAAGGATTGCCGTTGCTGTTACCAACTTATTGAAGAGTGAAGAAAATGCTATTTTGTGCATCTTATTTCCTTTTTGCTTGGATTGGAATAGTATTGGCGAATAAGATTTCCCTACCAGCCATATGTGCAAGGTTTATTAATGTGAAACTTGTCTGGTTTTACCTTCCTTTCCCCTTTGCCTGCTCCGAAAAAAGAACACAGCCAAACCGGCCCTGATTTTCTTTTTCGTGGAGAACAACGGATCGTGCGGTATCTGATTCATAGTATGAATTTACATTAATCCCAGATTTTCGAAAGCATGACGTTTCATGGGAGAAATAGTTACAGAGCTTTGTCAGTTGACTAGTCAAAAGCGAATAATTAAAATAGTAACCTGTTTAAGATTAACAAACCTTAAATTTCATGTATAATTTAGATACATCCGCGAGGATGCTAAGAATACTATTTCTGCCGCTCCGGCGGCGCTGGCTGTACTTTCTTTGGATATTTGAGCAAGAATCTCCCCCGGTTTGGGAGTTATCTTGTACCCTGATGGGTACAATGTGAAGTCGATAGGATAAAGACTATTTACAACCCTGACTTCGCCCTCCACAACTCGATCCCCGCTAGTGACGTAAAATTCTGTCACGCGGATTGACCCCATCCCACGCGCCATGCGCGCGGGAATTCCGGGTCTGCTCAATTTACCCAGACGTTTCTCCGTTCACACGGGATCTTCGACAGCCAGAGCCAATGGTCGGTTCCTGGCTGTGTGTTTTTAATAATGAAAAAAATTACTGCGCTGGTCGTGCAAAAGAAAAACCCAAACCGGGTGAACATTCATCTGGATGGGGAGTTCGCATTCGGGCTGGCTCGTATCGTCGCCGCCTGGTTGCGGGTCGGCCAGGAACTAAGTGATGAAAAAATCGAGCAGTTACAGGCTGAGGATGCACGTGAACGTGCCTACCAGCAGTCCATGCTCTTTTTGAGTTACCGTGCCCGCTCCGAATCTGAGATTCGTAAAAACCTCCGCAAGCACGAAATCCCGGAGAGGGTGATCGAGCAGACCATCGAGCGGTTACGGCAGGATGGACTGGCAAACGACAGCCAGTTTGCCAGCGCGTGGGTGGAAAACAGGAATACCTTTCGCCCGCGCAGTCGCCGCATGGTGGCGATGGAATTGAAACAAAAAGGACTGGGTGAGGACGCGATCCGTTCTGCGATTGAAAGCGTGGACGATGATGCCGCCGCCTATGAAGCGGCGCAAAAGAAAGCTCCCCGGTTCAAGTCTCTGGAATGGAACGATTTCCGCAGGAAACTATCTGAGTTTCTTGCCCGGCGTGGATTTTCCTACTCCGTGATCTCACCCGTTGTCACCAGGATCTGGAATGAAATCCACGCCAATGAAAAACATTACGAAGAAGAGGATACAACATGAATCCCATCGTCTTTACTGTGATAAGTCTCGTATTATTGATCGCCGGGCTTGCGATTGGATATTTCTTTCACCGTTATCAGGCGGATATTGCCCTCAAGAATCAACAGGATAAAGCTGAAAATATTCTCAAGGGCGCCAGTGAACAAGCCCGCCTGATCGAGAGCCAATCACGCGAAAATGCCGTCAAGATCGTCCAGGCTGCCGAAGCTGAGATCAAGGAACGGCGCATCGAACTGAACAAGGAAACAGAACGCCTGGATAAACGCCGCTCCGAATTGGATAGCCGCGCCGATCGGCTGGAACAGCGTGAACAGACCATCAACAAACGCCAGTCGCAGGTTGATCGTCGCTTCAACGAGATCGAAAAGCTGTACGAAGAACAATCCAAGAAGCTCGAGTTCGTCGCTCAAATGACACCGGAAGATGCCCGCAAAGAATTGTTTGCGATGGTGGAGAAGGAAGCCCGCGGCGACATGGCGCGCATCATTCGTCAGATCGAAGCGGAAGCACGCGAGCAGGGAGAGACGCGCGCTCGCAAGCTCATCGCAGACGCCATCCAGCGCGTTGCATCCGAGCACGTCGCCGAAGTAACCCGCGCCGTCGTCACCCTGCCCAACGAGGAGATGAAGGGTCGCATCGTCGGTCGCAATGGACGCAATATCAAAGCCTTCGAGCAAGCCGCCGGTGTGGACGTGATCGTAGATGACACACCCGATTCCGTCACGGTCTCGTGTTTTGACTCCGTCCGACGCGAAATTGGTCGCCGGGCGCTCGCCAAGTTAATTCTTGATGGACGCATTCATCCCGCCCATATCGAAAAGATCGTCGAAGATGAAACCCGCGCCGTCGAAAAGATTATTAATGAAGCCGGGGAACAGGCCGCCTATGATGCCAATATCACCGGCCTGCATCCAGAAGTTCTGCGCATGATGGGCCGGCTTAAATTCCGCACCTCGTATGGACAGAACCAGCTCGCCCACGCCGTGGAAGTTTCCAAGCTAGCCGGCATCCTGGCGGCTGAAATCGGCGCCAACGTGGAAATCGCCAAACAGGGCGGCTTCCTGCACGACATTGGCAAGGCAATGGATCACAATCAGGATGGTACACATGCCAAACTGGGCGCGGAATACTGCCGTCGCTATGGCGTCAACTCCGTCGTGGTAAATGCGATTGAATCGCATCACCATGAAGTGGACCAGCTGACCGTGGAAGCCGTCATCGCCGAAGCCGCCGACGCGATCTCCGGCGCCCGCCCGGGTGCCCGTCGAGAGGACCTCGAAGCGTACATCAAGCGCATCCGCACGCTGGAAGAAATGTCCATGTCCTTCGAGGGTGTGCAGCAGGCGTTCGCCATCCAGGCGGGACGCGAGGTGCGCATTATCGTCAAGCCCGACGCGATCGACGATCTTGCCTCCGCCCGCTTGGCACGTGACGTGGCAAAGAAGATCGAAGAGACGATGCAATATCCCGGTCAAATCCGTGTGACGGTGATCCGCGAAACCAGATCCACTGAGATCGCCAAATAGCACCCTAACAACCATTTGCGAATACCACGCCCCGCTCTGGAATGCAAAACGAGAAACATATTCTCCGCATGGCAGAGCGGGGCGCGTTTGAGCCTCCGACGATGAAATACGGGCCGCCTTGGGGATAGGATCGCTGGGCGCGTACAAAATCATCGATTCCTATCTCCAACTATAGAACAGGCGCAACTGGTAACTATGACTGCCCATTCTGAAACGACAGAGCGGATAAAATAGAAATCATGTCCAACTTAAGGTCAGCTATGACTCCAGCCCTTCTGTCTCAGGTCTCCCACTTGCAATGTTCAGGATGTGAGAATCAATACCCCTGCAACGAGATCCATACATTATGCCCGATATGCCAGTCCCCACTACTGGCGATTTACGATTTGGAGAATGCCCGCCAGCATGTCGATCGTGATGCGATCTCGCAGCGCACAAAAGGCATGTGGCGCTGGGCAGAGTTGCTGCCAGTCGTCAAACCAGAGAACCGCATCTTTCTCGGGGAAGGCGATACGGCACTTTTGTCTCTGCCTCATGTGGGGAAGCAGTTAGGACTCTCTCACTTATGTGTAAAAGATGAAAGCAGCAACCCGACTGGATCCTTCAAAGCGCGCGGACTCGCCGCGGCGATCTCGAAGGCAAAAGAACTGGGTGTGGAAGAAGTGGTCATCCCCACCGCGGGCAACGCCGGCGGAGCCATGGCTGCCTATGCGGCGCGCGCCGGTTTGAAAGCGCACATCTTCATGCCTAAAGACACGCCTTATGCCAACATCGAAGAGAGTCGCATGACCGGTGCAGAAGTTATTCTGGTGGATGGACTGATCAGCGACGCAGCCGGTATAGCGGGCGAGAAAGTGCGCGCCGAAGGTTGGTTCGATGTTTCCACCTTCAAGGAGCCCTATCG
>JBKPQD010000063.1:0-2098 GCA_046733915.1 Chloroflexota bacterium | reverse complement strand
GTCGGCGCGCTATAACTTAGATCCAAAAGTCTACGAACAGGGTGGCACCTATAGCGATGTTCCCGCCGGATATTGGGTAGATGTGACTTCGCTGGCAATGCAATATGGATGGGAACGGGTCCCCGCTTTGCCCAATTGGCGGACGTACTATCGCGGGGCACGATTCACCGAGTTTGCATTGACCGGCGGGGAGAATTGGTACACGGCCATGCTGGAACTCTATCCGCCAGAGGTGCTGGTCACGCCAACGAAGCTGGTCGCGCCAACGTCAACGATGACACGCACACCACTCCCCACACGAACACCTCTGCCTACCCGCACGCCGCGACCGACCTATACGCCTAGTATTACTCCAACTCCGCGTAATACACTGACACCATCGAAGACACCGCTGCCGTCGCCTACTCCCCCGACTCTTATCCCATGATTAAGTTTTTCTCCAGCGTTGAGCGGCGTGCCGCGAAGACGACATCGCCGGATTTGCCGAGCAAATCACGGTTGAGTATCGTCTATGAGGCGATTGTCCCTGCTCTTCGCGCGAGAATACTTTTGTTAATTCTATTCTTCGCCTCGTGCACACCTTCTGTTCCCACCGTGCAGCCGGAAGCGACTCCAACGGCGGTGATTGCCGGGGAACCAGCGACCCAGCCTCCGATCGAGAGTTCGCCGCAGCCCAAGCCGACAATTGCTCCCTTCCGATTCGTGCTCCCTACACCGGGAGCCGAACCCATTTCTGGATGGCGTCCGCCGCTTTATCCCATCCCCTGGGCCGTCTCTGCCTACGATCATTTTTACTTCGCGCGGCCAATCGCTGCCGATAACGTCAACTGGCCCCTAGCCGATTATCGCTATGGAGGTGTGTTCTTCGCACCGAACATCGTCCACACCGGCGTGGATATCGACGCCGATGAAGGCACACCAATCCTCGCCGCGGGACCTGGAACAGTCGTCTCTGCAGATTGGGGCTTGTATACGGAAGCGCCTGGCAACCAGAGTGACCCCTATGGACAAGCCGTGGTCGTGCGTCATGACTTTGGCTATAAAGGTGAAGCCCTCTACACAATCTATGCACATATGAGTGAGATCATCGCTGTGGTGGGACAGCATGTCGAAACGGGCGATGTATTGGGCTTGGTGGGCGCGACGGGCGCGACGACCGGGCCGCACCTGCATTTTGAGGTGCGTCTGGGCGAGAACACATTTTATAAAACCTATAATCCTGAGCTCTGGATGGCTCCCCCACAGGGCTGGGGAATCCTGGTCGGCCGGATGACCGACGAAGACAAAAATTTGCTGCATCAGTTTATAGTGGAAGTCCGCCCGATGCCCTCCGAAGTTCCCCTACGCACGGTAAAAACGTATGCCGAGGGACCGGTGAATTCCGATCCTTACTACAAAGAGAATTTAGTGTTGAGCGATCTTCCGGCCGGTTTGTATAAGCTCACCTTTCAATATAAAGATAAATGGATGCAATACTGGGTGGATATTTATCCCGGTCAGGTCACCTATTTCACGTTCACCGATAAGGATGGACTAAAAGTCGCTCCGCCGCCGGTGCCAACGTTGGATTTTTTGCCCGGGACGGTAACAGTAACAGCCACGCCGTAGTAACTTCCAAACTTGATTTTTCTCTACCTTGACGGTAAGAACATCTGTGCTATACTTCTTTTCTACACCTAATTTGGCCTTTACACTTTGTATTTGGAGATTAAGAAATGGCACCTCGAAAAGCAAAAGCCCCTGTAGCAGAAGAACTTCAACAGAATCGTAACGTAGATGGCGCAAAGCGCGCCGTTCTCGATAAAGCCGTCGGCGATATTCTCAAGCGCTTCGGCGAAGGCTCCATCATGCCACTGGGGCAAGCGCATGGCATGGTAACGGAATCATTCCCCACTGGTTCTTTATCTCTCGATATTGCCCTTGGCGTCGGCGGCATACCGCGCGGCCGAATTACCGAGATTTATGGTCCAGAGTCCTCTGGTAAGACCACTATCTGTCAGCACATTGTGGCAGAAGCGCAGCGGATGGGCGGTACGGCTGCGTTTATCGATATGGAGCATGCCCTAGACCCCGTCTATGCGGCGCGCGTGGGCGTGGA
>JBKPQD010000062.1:0-9808 GCA_046733915.1 Chloroflexota bacterium | reverse complement strand
CTGACGTTGTGGATCGATGGGGTGCAGCAGGGCAGCCTGACGGGGGTCAACAACAGCAGCTACAGCGTGGACCGGGTGCGGCTGGGAGCACCTTTCCTCTCCCTCAGTGCCACCAGCGGCTCCTTCTATATCGATGATTTCGAGTCAAGGCGGTAATGACCATCGTTTTGAGAACCGATAAATTCCCCGATTGTCTCGAGATTAAAAACGGCAGCCTCTAAGGCTGCCGGAGTCAACAAGAATCAAAATAGCGTACAGTTAAATAAGGAAAATTCCACTTAAAAAGCAGGTTTCCTTATGACTGGAACCTGCTCGTTTTAGTATTGGTCTCGCGGAAAAGATTGTATTCTAAACGTCCAACATTCATGTTTTTGGCCTTGCTCTCACGTCGTTTGGAAGCTGTGAGAATCGCCCAGATTAGGGCAGATGCCATTGCTCCAACCAGTAAATATGCGGTTACTAAGATCTCTGCGATAGTCATTCTAACTCCTTTTGCGTTAATGGTTCGTTGTACGAATGAGCCTTAGACGGAGGTCCGTACTCCTATCAATGCCAATATGATACACGTTGTCAGGCAAAATAAACTTAATAAGGTTGCAAGGTTACTAAACATTTTTGAAAGGGCAAAGCTGGCGAGATATCTAGACAACGAGATCTTATTTGAGATCCTAAACCTTTTTATACGATGGAGCAATTGTTAGACATTTTACCCTGGTCTTCTGTTTTGGGTAAGTTGCTTTTTCCATCCTAACCAATTGGCATTAAGGTGGAAAGAATATTTAGTTGGCGTCCCGTTAAAGATCTGTAATTTTGCGTCTACAAAGCTCTGTATTGATGGTCCGAATTGTCCCCTTAATAATGCCACGAAATCTGTAATTTGTTTGTAATCGTTTGTAACCTTTTTAGTAAACAATCGTCATGTGATTGAATTCAGCATTATTGTTTATTCCAAATATTTCCTTATTTCGATTTTATGGACGGTGTAGGAGAGTTACTATGGATAGTAATTTAGATTTGTCATCGAATACCCTCATCGCACCCAGGATCCTCGATCGTAATCTGATACCGAAAAGCCGTGTTGCTCGCGTTATGGATCTTTCCTTGATTTTGCTGGCGGCCCCCTATATTATTTTGGCGTTTGTTATTATCATGATTTTGATCAAGTTGGATTCGCGCGGGCCGATATTTTATCGCCAGGCACGAATTGGTCGGTTTGGTCGTAAATTCCATGTCTATAAGTTCCGTACCATGGTCCAAAACGCGGATCAAATATTGCAGATTTATCTGGAGAAATCTCCTGAGTTGAGGGCTGAATGGCTCGCGACGCATAAATTAAAGCAAGATCCTCGAGTGACCCGCATTGGCGCCATCTTACGCAAATTAAGCTTAGACGAGCTGCCACAACTTTGGAACATAGTCATCGGTGACATGAGTTTGGTGGGCCCTCGACCCATTGTGGATGCGGAAGTAGAGAAATATGGAAAATGTTTCGATCTCTACATCAAAGTCCGCCCCGGGTTAACTGGCTTATGGCAGGTTTCAGGGCGCAACGACACCACCTACGAGCGCCGGGTTGAATTAGATGAGTATTATGTACTCAATCGATCCATGAGGCTCGATCTAGAGATCCTCTGGAAAACAGTGTTTGTGGTTCTTAAAAAAGATGGTGCCTATTAGCCCATCCCGATTAAGAGTGCATAATTTAAGCAGTTGCATGGTTGCTGCCATGCAACTGTCTTTTATAACTCCTCGAGTTATCACGTATAGCAAGTGGTTCTAGAGTTCTAATAACACTACGAAAGGAACTATCACCGAGGATGTATTGAGCAGCTATCACCATGATGTCTCGTTTTAGATTTGATTTCGAGATAAAGACAATGTCAGCGTGAGCGGTATGTGGCGTACTCCTCGCTTCTTGAGTAAAGAAAGGCAACACTATGTCAGGCGAACTAAGACCTCCCATTATTCTTTTTGGTAATTTTCGTTCCGGTACTACAATGCTTCAGAAAGTCATCTCCACTCATCCAGATGTGGTGCCGTTATATGAACCCGTTGGACTCTGGCTTTATGCCGATCCTGGAAGGAGTCACGACGAGTTCGAACAAAATGACGCAAGCGAAAAAGTCAAACACTATATCCGTAACCAATTTTTGAAATATCAGCAGCAGAACGGGAATCGCATCATTGCTGAGAAAACACCTCATAATATATTGAGAATCCCATATGTACGTGCGATCTTCCCTGAAGCTCACTTTCTCTACATTGTCAGGAATCCTCTTTCTTTCGTCAGCTCCGTGGAGTTGAAGTGGCAGCGCCCGGCCGGAGGAAAAAGGATCATGCGGCGTGTAAAATCCACGCCCGTAACCCAATTACATCATTACCTCAAGCGCTTTTTGAATCAACAATGGAACAATCGGATCTTGCGGCGCAAATATTTATCAATTTGGGGGCCGCGCTACAAAGGCATTCAGGAAGATTTGAAAACTGAGGAGCTTTTGACTGTTATCGCCAGACAATGGGCGCGGTCTTCGGCAAAGGCTGAACAAGATTTAGCGCTCTTCGAAGACGGTCGGGTCTTGAGATTGCGATATGAAGATTTTGTGGAAAACCCAATTTCCGATTTGGAAAGAATCTGTGCCCACTGTGGATTGCAGATGACGGACGATATGGCTAAAACTGTCAAGGAGATGGTCAAGACCGATCGAAAGCTTAAGTGGCAGCGATTTGATCCGCATGACTTGGCGCAAATCTTGCCTGAGCTCTCTGATGAAATGGAACGGCATGGCTACGAAATTCCTGCCGAAATTGCCCAGGTTGCTGAGCCGCGATAATACGAAGTGGACTTTTATTGCCGATACTTGCTTAAATTGAACAATCGGAAATAAACCGCTTACAATCAGGATGGGTTCCATCCGAAAGGAATAGCCTTGCAATTCTGTAACCTTTTCAAAACCTATTCGTCATGAAGTGAAGTTCAGGAAAGAGCAGGAGCGAATCAGATTTACATGAGGGGAATGAAGGTGTATCAATCTGGTGGAAAACGCTTCATGAATAGACTGCAAGACTTTCCGGAGCGCCAGTCGAACAACCAGGCATTCATCACTCACGAAGTCCAATTGATCAGTGTAAGGGTGTACTAGTGTGCAAATCCGATATCTAAGTTGCATGTCGAGATAGAGGAGCGCAAAACGCATAACTCGGAGGTATTAGCTATGGATCTCTCAAGAATTCTCAATGTTCTCTACCGTTATTTATGGTTGCTTATACTGGCTGCTTTGGTAGCCGGCCTGATTACGTTTTTTCAGGTAAGCAGCCAACCTGTTGTCTATAGAACGTCAACGGAGTTGCTGGTTGGACCGAGCTTGGATAGCCCCAGTCCGGACTTGAACTCCTTGAAGATCGGCGGGCAACTCGTGCAGACGTATGCCGAAGTGGCGGACACTCCCGCATTCTTCGAGGCTGTGAACAATAAACTGGATCACAAAAAAGATCTGAACGTACTCAAAGATGCAATCTCAACCAGGCTAAGCACCGAAACCCGAGTTTTGACAATCAATGTGCACGATGAAGATCCAAAGCAGGCTGTTGCCATTGCAAATGCTGCCGCACAAACTCTGCTCGAATTGAGTCCATCCAAGGACAATACGACAACCGCGCTGCGCAGCCAGATGAGTGATCAATCACACCAGTTGGAACAGATTGTTAATAACTCTCAAGCAAACATTGAGCAGCTGGAAGGTGAACTCACTGCTTTAAAAGATGCGAAGCCGAGTACTCCCGAGACGGCAAAAGCCAATTTGGACAAGCAAAATCTTGTGGTGAGGCAGATTGCCGACGAACGCAACCGCTTATCGGATGCGCTCCGCACGCTGGCGACCATCTATCAGGTATTGCTCGATACGAATACCAATCAGGTTCAGATCATCCAGCCGGCAACAACGGCAACCATCAACGACCAGCAACTTCTGCTGCGGGTCTTGTCGTCTGCTGTGAGCGGCTTGATTTTGGCGATCATCATTATCTTTATCGCTGAATATTTCGATGACAAGCTGCGATTCCCAGGAGATCTGAGCAGAATCGCCGGGGCACCGTTGCTCACCACGATTACCAAGCACGATCATCTGCAGGGGACTGCACTGGAGCGATTGGTGACGATTGCTCAACCCAAATCGGATGCTGCGAATCGATACCGAGAGGCGGTCGCCAAGCTGCTTTACTCGATCGGCGAATCGACGCCCTATACGTTGTTATTAAGCAGTGTCGGATCACGAGCCGGGGATGACGATGCAGCGGTGGCTGCCGGAAATCTCGCGGTTGCATTTGCTGAAGCAGGTTACAAGGTTGCGCTGGTGGATGCGGAAGTCGATAACCCCATGCTGACAACTCTATTCAACGCTGACAAGAAAGAGGGCCTGGCTGATCTGGTAATGACTAAGTCGACAAGACCCCAGCTTTTGCCAGTAGAACAGGTTGCCGGCATTCAATTCTTACCGGCCGGGTTAACGTCCGAAAAAAGCTCGCGCGCGATGCTAAATTCGATAAAAATGGCTACACTGATTGACGGGCTGCAAAAAGAAGCGGATCTTGTGCTGGTTGCAGGCTCTGCAATTTCACGGTCCGCCGAAAGCCTCACATTGGCTTCCCAGGTAGATGCCTTAGTCTTAGTGGCGCGCCACGCAGAAGCAACCAGCAAAGTCGTAAACAAGGTCGTCGAGAATTTACGCCTGATGAAAATCAACGTAGCTGGTGTAATCTTTGATTACAACCCGTCATCTTTTGTCTCTACAGACGACAGTAGCTCTGCATTTGGACGGGTTGCATCAAAAGCCGGCCAATTGATCAATCGGAAAAGCAGCTTATCTGGGCAAACGACGAAGAGCTAGATAACCGGCGAAATGTCAGCGCGGCAGTGTAATGCCGCGCTGATTAATTTATTACTTACTGGAACCCGTTCATGGTAAACCTTGAAAAAACGTCCGCTCCTGATGTTCCTGCCGTTACAACGAGTCAGGCCACGAAAAAGCACCTTCGTGGCTCTACTTTGTTGCTAACGGGCCGATTCATCTCGATGGCGGCGAACTTCGCTGTCCAGGTTCTCATCGTGCGTTACTTGTCCAAGAGCGACTACGGTGCATTTGCCTATGCTTTTTCCTTAATCTCCCTCGGATCGAGCCTTGCAGTTTTCGGCTTCGATAAAACGGTCACCCGATTTTTACCAATGTATCAAGAAAAGGGCGAATACCAGAAAGTGTTCGGCACCATTATTATGATGCTGAGCACTGTTTTTTCGCTTAGTTTTTTTCTGGTCTTGTTAGTCTTTGGATTGAAGGGCTGGATCGCAGGATCATTTGTCAGTGACCAGTTGGCTGTTCAACTCTTGCTCTTAATGATTATTTTAGTACCGATACAAGCCTTCGACAGCCTCCTGATCGGGATGCTCGCTATTTTTTCGAAACCAAGCTCGATTTTTTTTCGAAGATACGTTCTTGGACCAAGTCTGAGAATCTTGGTTGTGCTTTTGCTGATCTTCTTCCGAAGTGATGTGTATTTCTTGTCCATCGGCCATATCGTAGTAGGAGCTTTGGGCATTGCCATTTATTATGGAATTCTGATCCGTGATCTGCGCAGACAAGAGTTATGGAAGCATTTCAACGTCAAGAAGTTGGAATTCCCGCTAAAAGAGATTTTTAGCTTTAGCGCGCCTCTCCTCACCAGCAATGTAGTTTACGTGGTGAGGAGTCAGTTGGTAATTGTCCTGCTCGAATACTTTCGTAGCACGCTCGACGTCGCCTCTTATCGGGCTGTCCAGCCTGTTGCCGATTTGAATACGACGGTTATTCAAAGCTTCGGTGTACTTTTTATGCCGACGATGGCGCGCATGTTTGCCAGAAAACAAAACGAAGCGATTGATGACTTGTATTGGCAGAGTGCAGTCTGGATTACCGTTATTTCGTTTCCGATTTTTCTACTTACGTTCTCTCTTGCGCAGCCACTAACCGTATTACTTTTTGGAGAGCGGTACGCTCAATCCGGATGGATCATGGCAGTGCTTGCGTTCGGTTACTATTTCAACGCGGCGCTGGGATTTAATGCTGATACCCTGCGGATTTACGGCAGGCTTCGTTACACCGTCATTGTTGATTTTGTTGCCATGTTGATCTGCGTAGTACTGAACTTAATCCTCATTCCCCGTTATGGAGCCATGGGCGGAGCAATCGGGACATGCGGAACTCTGGTCTTGTATAACATCTTGAATCATATCGGCTTAAAGTTTGCGACAGAGATTGACTTATTCCAGTGGCGTTACTTGCGGGTTTACGTCAGTATTATCGTAGCAACGCTGAGCTTGGCAATTTTGCAGCAGTTTTTGGAGCTTCCGATTTATATTGGTGTAGCGCTGGCCGGCCTGCTTTCCCTGACGGTGTTATTGATAAACCGCAATGTGCTTAACCTCGAACAAACATTTCCTGAATTGTTGCGTTTCCAGCTAGTGCGGGTTCTGTTCGCGACGAATGGTAAAAAAGAGTAGCTGATATGACCAATAGAGATCAAACCTCGGTTTTTATGGATCATATCCGCTCGCATGCGCCTCGCTATTATCCAGCACTGGCATCCGAAAAGCTGGGTGTCCAATTATTGTCCAAGCAGGAGCGCCCTTCGGCGATGCTTTATCGATTTAAAGTGGGCACCGCAGCGCAAAATCGCTCCGTCTTTGTGAAGGTGCCTCTGCGCTTAACGGGAAATGGTCACAAGGGCCGCAGTACCTACGAAAAACCTCAACTCTTTCCGAAGACGGAACCAAGAGACATGCATTGGCTGCACTATACAGCCCTGCAGACTATTTATGATTACTATACCGGCCTCAATCAAGAACAATTAGGCGCAATTCGTGTTCTTGATTACCTGCCTCAGTATCATGCCATCTTTACTGAAGAATCCAGCGATCCGAAACTGCGCGATCTTTTTTTCAGAGAAAACCGCCTGCGTTCTCCGTTCGGTCATCCCAGACTCTCCACTGCCTTTCACAATGTAGGGATGTGGTTACGTCTATATCAAATGATGCCCAAGGATCAAGATGTTCAAGTTCGTCACCAAGGCAGAAGTGATTATATTGAGGCTATCACTACCATCACGGATTTTTTAGCGAAAACGCTTAAGCGAGAATCTTTTTTCAAAGGAATTGCATCCCGGCTGATCGAAACGGCCCAGGAAGCTCTTCCCGAATCGCTTCCTCTGGGACTTGGCCACGGGGATTATGCGATGCGGAATATCCTCATTGGACCGAATTCCCGTGTGACGGTTCTTGATACATTCGCCAAGTGGCGTGCCCCCGTTTATGAGGATATTGGATACTTTTTGACCGACCTCAAGGTATCTTCTCCGCAAGTGCTGAGTCATGGGCTTGCATTTCGTCCGAATCAATTAGCGACCTATGAAGACGCTTTTCTCAAAGGTTACTTCGGTCAGGATCCTATTCCTTATCGTACCATCCGACTCTACGAAGCATTAGCTCTTATCGACAAATGGTCAAGTAGAACGGCCCGAGCATACCAACAGCGGAATTTCATCAAAAAATTTGCCGGTCCGCTAAACAATAAGTTGATGAATCAATATTTTGAACAAAGCGTAAAACGCCTGCTTGCCGAGCTTAGCGAAAGTTGAGACGATGGTTGCACGTTAGGCAATGCAGAACCCTAAGGTAATGGTTAGAAATGTTTATCAATCAAGAATCGCAATCTGTTCCATCCAGCGTTGGAGAAAAAAAGCGCAATCAATCCCAGCGACTTAAAGTCGCTTACATCATGTCGCGCTTTCCGAAGCTGACGGAAACCTTTATCCTGTACGAGATGTTGGCGATGCGGCAGCAGGGCGTTCAAGTGGAGGTCTATCCCCTCTTGCGCGAGCGTGAAAATGTGATGCATCCGGAAGCGGTGCACTTCGTAGAAGTTGCCCATTTCCAGCCTTTTATCTCTTTGCCGATTGTGCGAGCGAACCTGCATTTCCTCCTAAAAAAACCCTTTGTGTATTTAAAAACCCTCTGGGATCTGCTGCGCTCCAATTGGGGCAGTTTTAACTTTTTCACCGGTGTCCTTGGCATATTTCCTAAAACTGTGCTGTTTGCCTATCAAATGCGCGCGGATCATGTGCAGCACGTCCATGCCCATTTTGCCAGTCATCCGGCCGCAGCAGGATTTATTATTCATCGGCTTGTCGGCATCCCGTATAGCTTTACCGCTCATGGCTCAGACCTTCATCGTGACAGACATATGTTACGTGAAAAGGTTGCCGAAGCTGCATTTGTTGCTGCTATCTCGGAGTACAACAAGGAATTAATTATTTCGGAATGCCGGGGAAGTTATCGTGAGAAAGTAAATGTGGTCCATTGTGGTGTCGATACACAGGTGTTTCGAGCACGCTCGCATGAGACCCCGTTTGAAAAAGGGGAAAACCCTTTTATGATTTTGTGTGTAGGCACCTTGCATGAAGTCAAGGGACAGGAATATCTGATTGAAGCGAGCCGCCAGCTTCAGGAGAGAGGATTTAACTTCGAGTGTCATTTTGTGGGCGATGGTCCCGATAGAGAGGCCCTCACCAGGCTCGCACAGCAGGCTGGCATTTCGGACAAGGTCCGGTTTCACGGGAGACTCACAAGGGATGAGATCGCTCGCCTTCTGCTGGATGCCGATGTCTTGACTGCACCCAGTGTGCCGACCAGTGATGGACGGCGGGAAGGTATTCCGGTGGTGCTGATGGAAGCGATGGGAAGCGGTGTGCCTGTGATCGCCAGTGACTTATCCGGGATTCCCGAGCTTGTGAATAGTCAATCGACAGGCTTGCTGGTTCCGCCTAGAGACGCAACAGCCCTAGCGGATGCCCTCGAGCGCTATATCAAGGACGCGGATTTACGCCGGCGTCTTGGACGGGCTGGAAGAGACAAGGTCGTGGAGGAATTTGATCTGAATAAGAATGCGGCAAAACTTGCAGAGTACTTTCTAAAGGATCGCCAATGATCTCGTTAATCTTATTTTGGGTTGCTGTGTTTGTAGTCGTTTACACCTATATAGGTTTCCCGCTGGCCGTCATCCTGCGTGGGATGTTGTGGGGTCGTCCTTACAAGCGGGAGGAATTTACAACTTTACCACTTGTTACGATTGTGATTTCAGCGTATAACGAGGCGAAATCCATTGGCGCAAAGCTGGACAATATCCTGTCGATGGATTATCCGCGTGATTGCCTTGAAGTCGTTATTGCGTCTGATGGGTCCACCGATGGCACGGATGCGATCGTAGAGCGATACAAAGAATATGGGGTGAAATTACTTTCACTGCCACGCCTAGGGAAAGCTGCCGCTCTGAATACAGCGGTGAATGCCTCCAGCGGCGACATCTTGGTATTTTCGGACGCGAATAGCATGTATAAAGTGGATGCGATCCAGGCGCTTGTTAGACCGTTTGCGGATCCAAGGGTGGGAGGCACGGCTGGCAACCAAGTCTATAAGACCGCAACGGCTGGAGGTTCCACCACCGATGGTGAGCATGCCTATTGGAACTTTGATCGCATGCTTAAACAAAACCAGAGTAAATCAGGCAACACATTGGCGGCGACGGGAGCGATCTACGCGATTCGCAGGCAATTATTTCAGCCCATTCCAGATGGCGTATCGGATGACTTTTTTACTTCCACCGGCATTGTCGCCCAGGGATATCGTTTGGTTTTTGCGCCGGATGCGATTGCCTATGAGCCCGCGGCGGCAACCAGTCAGGTGGAGTTTGGACGCAAAGTGCGTGTAATGATCCGTAGTTGGAAC
>JBKPQD010000061.1:0-3352 GCA_046733915.1 Chloroflexota bacterium | reverse complement strand
GTGGGAGTCGTGATGCCTCCCACTACGCTTACCACTACATTGACGAATTGATTCACCACGGATGGATCAGGACTATCGGAGGTAATCGTAATAATCGACGCGGTCCGAATCCAATTGGGATTGCCTGGCGTACCGTGAATCGGTCCACCATTGCGGTCACGCGCAAGAGGGATGGTCCCATTGTAGGTGACCCACTGGTTCCCGGTTTTTCCGACGCGTTCCATGCTGGCATAAGCAGGCGGCGAAGTAGTTGTTGTAGATGCGGTTCCGGCAGGCCAGCTGCCTCCATCCAGGTTGGCTATGTCAATCGTAGCTCCTGCGCTATCTTTTAGATATAGCCGTTCGCCTGTGTTAAGCAAATCGCCGCTTCCGTATACCTGGTCCGCGGTAACATCTGTGGCTTGTTCATTTCGTTCCAATAAGAAATAGCCATCGGCGGGGATGGTTCCCGAAAGCGTAATGCTAGGACTACCCACTTTGTTTAAAGTATTGTCATCTCCATAAAGTTTCCAGCCGGTTATATTGATCGGTGAGGTGCCTGGATTATAGAGTTCAATCCATTCATCGTTGGAATTGGCCAACGTCCCCGACCAGGCAACTTCGTTAATAAGAACACTGGGACCGCTGGACGGCGTACCCGTCTTCGTAGGAGTCCCGGTTGGAGTCGTTGTTCCGGTTGCTGTCACAGTCGGGGTGGGTGTTATAGTCAGTACCCAGTTTGCCTGCCCCGGCGTGCCCTGGATAGGGTTGTTTGCACGATCATGTGCTACCGGAGTTGTTCCGCCATAGGTTGCCCACGCCGTGGAGCTATCGGCTACATTTCCCTGCCGTTCCATGCTCGCATAGGTTGGAGCACCTAAACCAGCATCCCACGCTCCTCCATCCTGGTTGGCGGAATCGATTTGATGCCCACCTGGATCAATCAGGTAGAGAATCTCGCCCGCATTATTAAGCGATCCCGAATAAGTCTTATCAGGTGTGAGATCACTGAAAACTGAAGTGTTTCTGGCGAACACGAAATAAGGATCTGCTGCAGTAATGGTGCCGCTTAAAGCAATATCGGGACTGCCATCGTCCGCAGTCAGATGCCAGCCACTCAAGTTGATATCTGTCCCTGTATTATTATAAAGTTCAAACCACTCGTCAGTACCCGAGGCCACCGTGCCACCCCACGCCACTTCGTTGATGATGACACTTCTCACGGCAGGGGCTGTTGCAGTTGCGGTTGCAGTAGGTGTGGCAGTGGCTGTATTGGTCGCTGTTGGTGTTGATGTGGGAGTGCTACAAGTTACGATCGGAAGTGAACCAGTATTTCGTGGTTGTGCGGTTGCCACTGTGAAGTCTGCACTGTTGTTATTTGTATCCGTGCAGCCGTTACCATTTCGTACGTCTGCCTGTGCATTGTTACCGGGTGCTGGAGCCGGAGCTGAACCTTCAAAGCAGTTTGCTCCTGTACCAAAACCAATCAAATCGATTATGCTGGCGTCTGTAGGACAGGTTCCGCTCAAAGCAGTGATACTGTTCACGAGAGCGACTTTGCCAGCTGTTGCACTTATATTTGTTGAGCCGGTGGCATCCGGAGCAGGTAATGCACTCCCAATTGCACCTCCAGCCAATTGCACGAGATAATATTGACCTGCAGTTAAAGAAAAATTTGTCAGTGGTGTAACCTGCCAAGATCCACTCGTTGCAGATGCATACTGTATTGACCAGCCATTGACTGAAATACTCGAGTCGCTAGGATTAAAAATTTCGACGTAATCATTAGTGTAGGTTGCATTGGCGTTTCCCCCACCTGCATAGACCTGACTGATAACTAAATGCGAAATGACCGGAATCTGTCCTGGCGCTGCCTGCGCATCCACAATGGGGAATGCAAAATTTCCGCAGAGGGCGGCAAGGGTGGTCAGAGACAACAGTGTACGCCAGAATTTTTTTGCTTGTTTCATACGACCGAAACTCAACAGGTCATCACCTGTCAGAATTATAAACCACCCTTGATCATTGACACTGTTAACCTTCGCGTACGTCGATTACTAATTTGATAGCGGTCCTGACTTTGTCGCCGATCGTGATCTCGGCGAACTCGGGGACGGTCGCAATTTTTATACCATCCGCGTTCAAGTACCCCACTGCCAATACGAGCGCCTTGATTGCCTGATTCACTGCTCCTGCGCCAATTGCCTGCACTTCCGCATGCTTATGATCGCGTATCACGCCGGCGATTGCGCCTGCGACCGCGGATGTACGTGAATTGGCAGAAACCTTGATAACATCCATGAACTCCTCCCCAGAGTTTTTCCTTAAAGTGTGTAGTTAAGGTCATTGTACAGGATATAGGGAATGAATTCAAGTTTATTATGAACAGGAATATATGAATCGTAATAGTAGTAGGGCATGTGGATGATGTGGATAAATGGTTCTGAGCCGTATATGTGGATCGAACGCGGGGCGGTCCACCCGGATGTTGTGCCAAAACCCGCTAACGGGATCAACTGTCCCTGTGGAGAGATGCGGGGAAACTTATCCACAGCAATTTCCACACAAATTGCCATATTCCAACTCAATCCATATTTTGGAACACAGCCAGATGCCCGTCCATATATGGGGGTATCCTCTTTTTTCAAATCTTGCGTTCTACGGAACTTGTCCACACCCCAAGGCACTTATCCACAGATAACCGCGACTTATCCACAGATTGATTGTCTAAACAACATAAATTCCCAAATCTAATCCCCTAAATATGGTCGGCTTTTACTAGGATTGCCATACAGAGCTTTGGATAGAGGGAGAAGAGTATTCCACAATCATCTCTCAATTTCCAAAAACCGTAACTTTTAGATGCAACACAGGTCATGAAAGTACTGAGGGAGGTCCTCAGCGGGAAATATTTCACAGCTTCATAGAAAGGAGAAATAATATGCTATTTGCACCGAAGGAAAAAGGTCAGGGGCTCGTCGAGTATGCGATTATTCTTGCTCTCGTCGCCATCGTCGTGATTGCGGTCATGCGTCTCTTGGGACCCAAGATCGGCAACACCTTCAGCACCATCGCCAGTTCCCTGCCATAACCTATTCATCATAGCCAGAAAGTTCTGTCTCAAGACAGAACTTTCCACTTTATAGCGCCAGGCGGATTATTAATGTAAGATTAATGCTACATTAGACTAACAATGTTGTAAATGCAGATTCAATGCCTCGTACTTGAAATTTTCCCAGAATTTTATATACTGTTAACAGCTTTGAGGAAGGACCTCAGGCAACTCATTTTTTAGAAAGGAAATAATACCATGTTATTCGCACCAAAAGAAAAAGGTCAGGGGCTCGTCGAGTATGCGATTATCCTCGCTCTC
>JBKPQD010000060.1:0-9556 GCA_046733915.1 Chloroflexota bacterium | reverse complement strand
GTTCGCGCTGGTGGCAACGAGTATCGGCGCATTGCTGAATCCGATTCCCCTCCGTGGACAAGAATACGCCGGGCGCGTGATTCGTGCCTGGGCGACGGTTGTCATCGGGCTATCCTTTTTTATCACCGCCATGTGGATGAATCGAAACGAGGATGATCTGCGCTTCTCCATCAAATGGCTGTTGGCTGGATTCATCCTGGATGTCTTATGGAGCAGTATACAGGCAGTCGCTTTTTATACGCCGCTGCTGAAAAAGGTCACGGTGACGCACTGGCAGCGTACCTTCTCGATGCGGGAATTGGTCAGGACGAACCGAGTGTCGGGCATGGCATATGAGCCCGCCTGGCTGGCAGGTCAGATCGCGACGATTTATTTGCCGTGGCTGTTTGCTTCGCTGCTGACACGAATCAGGGTCACACGCTTCAAGTGGCTCGAAATGCTTCTGTTCGTTGTAGCTTTGTTATTGCTGCTTGCCACCTTTTCGCGCGGCGGGCTGCTGACCACGCTGATTGCCCTGTTCCTCACTCTGCTTATTGCGGGTCGCAATGAGCTCCGTTCTTCCTGGAAATGGTTCCAGGCCGGGTTTCAACGCGGCGGTAACTGGTGGGTACGAATTGGTATCTTGGCAACCCTATTCATCGCATTGATGGGCGCCGGATTGTTCCTCAGCCAGAAAGGATATATTACGCGCCTCTTTCGTTCCCGGGCGGAAAATCCGGTCGAATTCATCATCCAAAATTCAGCCGGGGCGCGCGCCGCACAATCGTATGGCGCGCTGGGCACTTACGAGGAAAGTCCGATTGCCGGCGTCGGGTTGGGAGCAAGTGGGTTTTATCTCTTCAATCATTTGCCTGACTGGGCTATGACCAAAGTGCCGGAGATTGCCCGGCAACTTAGCCCGGATAATCACTTGTATCCGAACCCCAAAAATATATATGCTCGCCTGTTGGCCGAAACAGGATTGGTAGGCTTTTTTATGTTTCTTGCCTTCCTCTTCGCAATTCTCGGTGAGTCCCTGCTTGCCTTGAAGAGCAAGCAACCCCTCCTGCATTATCTTGGTATCGCCGGCGTGTTCTCGTGGCTGGCGGTTGCCATGTACAACATTACACAGGATTCGTTTGCCACGCCGAACATTTGGATCAATTTCGGGATTCTGGCGGGGATGACCGCGTATGCATTAGAATCGGAAAACATCAAACCGCCTCCAGAGAACCATCCATGATTATTCTTTCTGTTGGGATGCCACGCGCCGGTTCAGGCTGGCACTATAACCTTGTCCACGACCTGATGCAGACCACAGGTTGTGCCGATGCGCGTGAGATTCGTGAGAAATATCATTTGCAGGATATCCTGACAGAAGTGAACTGTAATATCGGCGTGCTTTCTGCGCGCAGGCTAGGACGGGTCACCGTCCCGGCGTTGATGGGAAATACGTTTGTGATCAAGGCGCACGCCGGACCAACGACGGCGTCCCGTCTTCTGCAAAGCCTTGGCTTGCTTCGCATCACATACATTTATCGCGACCCACGCGATGCCATGCTCTCCGCCTTCGACTATGGTCAACGTGCCCTGCAAAAGGGACGGCCCAATGCTTTTTCGCATCTGACCGACTTCCAGAAAAGTCTGGACTTCATCCTGGAATACATCCATATTTGGGAGCAGTGGACACGTGAGAAGGATGTACTCATTGCCCGCTACGAAGATCTGCTGAAGAATTACGATGACGAGGTGATGCATTTGATTGCGTTCCTCAAATTGAACGGGAATCATCCCGAGGTTCAAAACGTGATCGAGAGCTATCGTCCCGACGCAGCAGAGGGGCAGCAGGGTTTGCATTTCTATAAGGGCAAGATCGGTCGCTTTCGTGAGTCTTTTAGCCCTGAGGAACAGGCAATTCTTACGGAAAAACTCGGCCCCTATCTAACTCATATGGGATATGAAATTTAGCTGTAATGTCTGGTTGGAAACAGGGGGAAGTATTTTCGAGTATCATTAATCCATGCGTCGCTTTGACAGCCCGTACATCGCCGACTGGTTTGCTGTATCCCTACGATGGATCGTGCTGGTCGGCGTTCTTATTTTCCTGGCTTCCACTGAGCAATTGATAGGCATGCCGTTTGGTCCGTTATTGCTGATGCTCGTCTGGAATACCATTCTGAGCATCCTGGCGGGCATGAGCATCCGCTTACAGAAGTTTCACCGCCAAACACTGCTCGCGGTCGACTTTGTGCTTGCTGCGGGCTTCTTCTTGATACAAGGTGGTCTGGCGGGTCCAGCGGCATGGATCGGGCTGATGCCGATTTTGACAGGTGCCGTTTATTTTGAAATTTGGGGCGCGTTCGCAGTTGCCATTGCCTTTGCCGCATTCCAGTATGTTGTTGCTAGCAATCTTTTTCAGCGAGCTGTGGATACACCGGCTCTCAGCAGCATCCTCTTAACGGTGCTGTTGGGCCTCACAAGTGGGCTGGTCGGATATTACTTGATGCGCCGTTTGCGTCGCCAGCGGCATATCCGTGTGGATGCTGAGGAACGCCGCCGCCGCATGGAGAGCGAGCGATTGCGCGCCATTTATGAGCTGACCTCCACTTTGACGGCGACCCTGAGTTACAAACGCGTGCTCGATTCAGCCCTGGACCTTGGGTATACAGCGCTCAATCCTACGCCGGATCCCGAGGAACAGGTTGTGGAAGAAAAACTGGTCAGTGCCGTATTCTTGTACCAGGGTGAAGACATGCAAGTCGGCTCGGCGCGGCGATTCACGAATGCGGATATGCGAGTCCAACTGCGCGGGCAGGAAGGCATCCTCAAGCGCATCTTCGATGGAGGCGAGGCGGTTCTCACCACAGACGTCGGCTATGACCCGGAGCTGGGACGGATCATCGCCTTACGCTCATGCTCGTCTGCCTATTGCTTCCCGTTACGAAGCGGATTTAATGTGTATGGGGCGATGCTTTTTGCTCATCCCGACCCGAACTACTTTAGCAAGGAACGGCAGGGCCTCTTGGATATTATCGGCCGGCAGGCAGTGATCGCGGTCCAGAATGCACGGTTGTACCAGGATCTGGTCGAGGAAAAAGAGCGGATGGTGGAGGTGCAGGAGGAGACGCGCAAAAAACTGGCGCGTGACCTGCACGATGGTCCCACCCAATCGGTTGCCGCAATTGCGATGCGCATCAACCTGGCGCGGCGCATGATGAAGAAGAATGTGAAGGGGACCGAAGACGAACTCGAAAAGATCGAAGAGCTTGCCCACCGCACGACCAAGGAAGTGCGCCATATGCTGTTCACACTGCGGCCATTAATTCTCGAGTCGCAGGGGCTCACAGCCGCTCTCGAAGCGATCGCAGAAAAGATGCGCGAGACCTACAATCAGAATGTGATCATTAATGTCGATGAAAAAGTGCTGGAAGATATGGAAATGGGAAAGCAGGGTGTGATCTTCTATATCATCGAAGAAGCGACCAACAATGCGCGTAAACACGCAAATGCTTTACATATTTGGGTACGGCTGCGCTCGTTTGAAAAGGAGATCGCTTTACTCGAGATAGAGGATGATGGTCTGGGTTTTGATGTGGAGGCGGTGAACAAATCGTACGACAAACGCGGCAGCCTGGGCATGGTCAACCTGCGCGAACGCACCGAACTAGTCAACGGTTTATTGAATATCGATTCTGCACCAGGCAAAGGGACAAGGATTCAGGTCTATATTCCGCTCACCGAGGAAGCAGCAGATCGGCTGCATCGTGCGAAAAGATAGAGGCACGATACTATTCGCGTTATATCAACTGCGTTTTGTTAAGAGCGTTTTCAAAATTGGTCTCGCATTCGTCACCGCCCGCGCCCGATGGCTGAGGCGGTTTTTTTCATCCATGCCGAGTTCTGCCATAGTTTTCCCCATCTCAGGCAAAAGAAAAATAGGATCGTAGCCAAAGCCGCCGGTGCCGCGCTCTTCCGGGACGATCTTGCCTTCACACCAGCCTTCGGCGAAGTAAATATTCTCGGTGGCATGTATTTCTGCCAGATCTTGTTCGAGACCCTTCACTGCGCTCAGGATGATATGGTCGGAATCAGTTATTGGAACGGCAATAGCAATAGTTGCGTGGAAGCGTGCGATCCATGGGCGCGGGTGATCTTGTAATTTTTGCAGCAAATAGTGACGCCGGCCAGCATCGGAGAGTTTTTTACCATTGGTCGAGCCATAGCGTGCAGAATACAAGCCGGGTTCGCCACTAAGCGCGTCCACTTCGAGGCCGGAGTCGTCGGCCAGGGAGATGAGTCCGCTTGCGTGGGCGAAGGCAACTGCTTTCTTTGCCGCGTTCTCGGCGTAGGTACGTCCGTCTTCGATGACTTCGAGGTCCAAGTTGAGCTGCGCAGGGGTGATCAGCTCAATTTCCAGATCATCAAGCAGTTCGCGCAATTCTTTGATCTTGCCCTGGTTGTTGGTAGCGATTAGTAGCGGTGACCCTTTAGGATGAATCATGCTTTGATGCTTTCTCTGGGCTAGTCGGCACTACGCGTTGCTGAATTTTTTCCATTGCCCATTGAGCATGTTCACGGACCATGGATTCTTCCTCGTTCAAAGTTCGCTGCAAAACAGGTAAGGCAATCATGTCACCTGTGTTGCCCAGAGCCACCGCGACATTGCGTAGGTAACCGCGTCGCTTGGCGCGTTTGACCGGGCTCCCCTTGAAGCGTTGATTAAACTCCTGGGGCGTGAGAGCTAATTCGTCGGTCAGAGAATGGGCGGGAGATCGATCGTCAAAAGCACGGTCGCCTTGCTCTGCAAATCGGTTCCACGGGCAGACCATCTGACAAATGTCGCATCCAAAAATCCAATCTCCCATCTTTTCGCGCAGCTCGAGGGGAATGTCATCCTTGAGCTCGATGGTGAGATACGAGATACAACGGCGAGCATCGATCGTGCGGTCGGGGAGGATGCAATCCGTAGGGCATGCCTGGATACAGCGCGTACAGGTGCCACAATGGTCGGTAGCAAACGGTTCCTCCGGCTCGAGATCAAGATCGAGAAGAATTTCGGAAAGCAGAAAATACGATCCATGGTTCGGATGAATCAGACAGGTATTTTTCCCGATCCAGCCGATGCCTGCTCGTTGGGCGAGATCGCGTTCGAGTAGTGGACCCGTATCGGTGTACCAGCGGTTCTTGACTGGACCTCCTACCTGCGCCTCGATAAATTGGATGAGTTCTTCCATTCGAGCGGGGAGCACGTCGTGATAGTCATCGCCTCTGGCGTAGGCAGCGACTCTTCCGCTTGGGTCTGACTCCTCGCCACTTAAAGGGCGAGGCGGGCTGTAGGGCGTTGCCAGCACGAGAATGGATTTGCATTCCGGCAGGATCGAGCGCGGGTCTGCGCGGCGTGTCCGGGAACGATCGGTCGCCAGGTACGCCATCGTGCCATGACGGTTTTGGGCGAGCCAGTATTCGAATGTGGAGAAATGTGGGGGTGGTTCAGGAGTTGTAACGCCAGCCAGGAGAAATCCCAGCTGGCGTGCTTTATCTTTAATCGCTTGCTTCAAATCGAGAGTCAAGTCTTATTGGACAACAATCTTGACGTATAAAGCCTTGTTGTCGTTGCCCAGAAAGGTGATGCCTTTGGGATTCTGCATGGTCCAGACACTAAAATATGAGCCGGGCAGGTCAGGAGCTGTGAATTGTACGGAAACTTCCACTTCCTGCTGGGGAGCAATAGCTGCGGATAGCGGCTGCGCCTCCCCTTTCAATTCATCGTCGCCATAACTAAAGACTAGCTTGTAGCCGGCATCCCAGGTGCAGGAACCGATATTCTTGATCTTCCAGGTCTTGACGAAATCCTGTCCCGGAGACATGGTGGTGTTATCCGGTACATTCACGTCCACGGTGGCGGGATCCCAGGAATATTTGTCGCACAAGACCACGACGGTCCCTTCGGCGTTGGTTACCTGGGCAACAGGAAGCGTTGTCTGCGTGGCGGTCGCCTCAGGAGCTGGAGAAGATTGGGGAGCCTCGGTATCGGTTGGCGCAGCAACCACCGGGGTAAATACGGCAGCCGTGAGCGTGAATTGCGATATCACTGTGCTGGCTGCAGATGTCCGCACGGCAGCCACGTCCGTTGTAGGCTCCCCCACGGCCGGCGTAGCAGAACCACAGGCGGCAAGGACAAGGACGGCAATGAGAATAATAACGGGCGTTTTATACTTCATAATGTCATCCAATCTTTTGTTTACCTGGATTACTTCTTGACTTCGATAATGACTGTTAGCGGCGTGCCAAAAAAGTAACCGGAATCGCTTTGCATTCTCCAGGTACCCTGGTAAGTGCCAGGCGTGAGGGGTGCTGTCAGTGGAATACTAAGCTGCACCGATGTGTTCGGCGCAACAAAGTCACTGGACTTCTTAAATTCATAATTGGTGGGATCAATCGCCCTGTCACCACCGATGAAGGCGAGTACGTAGCCTTCATCCCAGGTGCAGGTGCCTGTATTGCGAACCTGCCACGTCTTTATGAAATCCTCACCGGGCTTCAGAATAGAGTTGTCCGGGATGGTCACATCCGCTTCGAACACGTTATTGTTGCATGCATCCCCTAATGAGGCGGTCGGTCCGGATGGAGCTGCAGGTGATGCCAGCGGAGTGAAACCTGGAATGGGTGAGCCGACCGGCGTGCTATTGAAGGATACGGTCGGAAGTACGCCGGATGTGGTTGCAACGGGGCTGCCGCCAATCGGGGTCGTGAGCGTAGAAAGAGAGACAGCCGTATTTGTGGGTATTGCTGTGTCTGACGGAGCAGCCAGAGCAGTTTGGGTGAATTGGGCGGAAAGTTGCCCCATGGCAGTTGCCACTGCGGCTGTATTGATCGCGTTGACATCCACCGTGGGGGCGGGTGTGGCTCCCATATTACAGGCTGTCAGCATAAGAGCGGATGCGAGCAGTAGGAATACAACCTGCCGCAGGGATTTTCGAACGAACATACGTGTACCTCCGAGGAATTACGGTCAATGTGATGCTGGAAATAGCAACCCTTGGGTATTTCCATACGTCCCGTATCATTATACTGCGTTATCGCCCTAGGTAAGGCGCTTGCAGTCTACGGCGAGTGCCTAACAATAGAGGGCAAAAAGGATGTCATTCTGAGCGAAGGCGGATTTTGCGTCGCCCAGAATGACATGCATACAGTCGTGGTTGTGGATCGCTCCCGGTCTACGGGTAAGATGACGTAGGCGTGGCAGTTGCCGTTGGGGTTACTGTGGGCGTCGAAGTTGGCGCCTGAGAGCTTTGGCGGGTGATGCGCGGCGTGACCCACAAGGCAAAGTCCTCGTGTGAGGAGCCATTAGCATAGACGGTGAAGATGAACTTGACGTTTTGCCCTGCCAGGAACGATAGATCGAGGTTCACGGGGTAATTCTCACCTTCATAGACCTCCCGCCACTGACCGAGGGTCCTGATGTCGCCGTTGCCGATCTGGTATTGCAGGCGGTAGATCATGTCACAGTCGTTTGCCTTTTCCAGACAGCCGATATAAGCCTGGAAGCGATCGCCTGTCTCGATTTTGAACTTGGGATACTGACCCGTGATCGAGCCGTTATTTCCCTTTTCAGGATAAGTCAGCAAAGCATTTCCGATGGATTTACCATCTTCCAGTTTCGGGGAATTCAGCGCGACCACAAAGCCGGCATCATCTCCCTGCGTGCCTGGGCAGGGGAGATCGTCGCCAGACCCATTCGTCCAGGAAGCTTCACAGGCCTTGGCCAGGAAGTCATAGGCGCTAACGGTATAGCCTGTCACCCTCACATCGACATACATGCTGGCGTCGCTGGCTCCCACGCCGAATAGCGCGCCGGACGGGTTACGCAGTTTCCAGTATCCAACATAGCTGCCACCTCTGGTGGGTGCCGTTAAGTTGATCGGGATGTCCACGGACTCACCGGGGCGGACCGTGCCCGGCAGGGCAACAGAGTTCGCAGCACCAAATCTTTCCCCGCTGACAAACACGAGCCCGTAGGAAGTATTCCATGTGCAGGTGCCGATATTTCTCACCCGCCAAATCTTTGTGAAGGAACCTCCCAGGGCGATGACAGAGCCATCCGGGTAGGTAATATCATCGATAAAGTCGGCGGCGTCACAGCGAGCGGCCGGTGGTATCTGAGGAACGGTGGTAGCCGTCTGCAGTACAAGCGCCGTTGCGGACGGAGAGGCGATACCCAGCGTCGGCGTGACCAGCGGCTGGACGGTAGCCGTGTACGAACCTTGCGTGGACATAGCATTCAGTGTTTCTGCCGCTGATGTGTAGAGCGCAGCGAGGGTAGCCGCCGGTTGCGGGGTTGCCGCGGCGAAAGGACCACAGGCAAGAATAAGAATCATTGCCAACACGGGGATAAGAAGCTTTTTGAAGTAGCTGTTAAACATAGACGTCTCCATTCAAATGACTAGCAAACGATAAGACGCTATTCCTACCCAATGTGTTCCAGCAAAGAGACCTCCCCTATTTGAGCGGGAGGTCTCTTTGCTTTTGTTTGCCCACTACCGGGCTGTACGAAAAGAGGTGTAATTCGAGCCTTCTCGTTTATCTCTGGATGGCATTCCCTGTAGCAGAGACCAGAAACCAGCTATTATCCACTCCCTGTCCATTCATGGCGCCAATGCCCCGATCACCGGAGTAATAATATAGGGGCCAGCCGTTATAAGTTGCTTGCAGTGTGCCGTCTTGACGTTTGATCGTGCCGAGCATGCCTGTATTTACGCCAGAGCCCGCGGTCGGCATCCCTTTCACTAGGACAGGCAGCCAGGTTGTCGCACAGTCGTCCGTACAGGCGCTGGTTCCGCTATTTTGCTCATCCTCGGTGAATAGATACAGAGCGCGACCGGTTTGATCGATGAGGAATGGCTCCGGGACGCCCGTGCTCGTGGAGGCACCAATCCGGACACTAGTATCGACGGCGGGTGCCTCGGTTCCAGCCGGGCCGGTATCCGTGGTCGTTTCCGCGGTGGCCGACTCGGCCGGAGCGGCGCTTGTCGAGGTTACTGCGGGTGCTGCGGAAGCGACGGGGTTGGCTACAGGCGGTCTCGGTGTGTTTCCGGTGACCGGCACGGGGAGCGTGGGTGGCTGCGTCGCGGCTGCGGGTGTACAGGCCGCTAAAACCAAGGTCAAGATAACACCTAAAAAGAGTATTCTTCTCATATGTTTCTCCTTGCAAACCTGAATTGGGTGCGTTTTGAAGTTCACCAATACATGAGATCCCACTGTATAACGATACATTTGACGTTTGAGAGACGAATTAAGTCGTCTTTAAACATGCATAAAATGGCGTAAGAAAAAAGCCATGCTGAAACAGCATGACTTTTATAACAATCATGGCTGCAAACGGCCTCAAACTTGTAAGCCTGGCCGTAAACCGGATCATGGACCTGTATTTCTGTCCTTCGATCCCCTGCCGACCCTGACGCCACACATCCACGCCCTTTATTTCTGATACTGGATCGGTTCGATTTCCCGGCTGGTTTCCTCGCGCTGTTTTCGCTGCCGCGGATAGTAAAACTTTTCGCGCAGTTGCGGTGTGAGG
>JBKPQD010000059.1:0-7727 GCA_046733915.1 Chloroflexota bacterium | reverse complement strand
GCAGCAGATTTGATCTCCTCCAGTACGCCGATTTTTTCAAACACGCGTAACGCAGGCGCGCGAAAAAAGGACGTGGAAAGTGTGTCGCTTGGAAAGCCGGCCTTCTCGAGCAGCAGCACACGAAATCCATATTGTCCTAGCCGCGTCGCAAGGACCGATCCTGCCACGCGGCCACCTACGAGAATGATGTCATAATCCATTGCAGACATTGGGTAACGAAATCGTGCCGCTCCCCATCGTTTGAGGAGCGGCAGCTTGTTATTTCTTGAATAATCGTGGGATGAACCTCGGTGTGCGTTTGCGATACTCGTTATAAGTTTCCCCAAAGGAGCGCCTCAGATCACGTTCTTCGAATTGCAGCGCGATCAGGATATAGACAGTGGTTACCGTTGCGAACAGCAGATGTCCCACTGTCATCCGTGGCGTGGACCAGAAGGCGACCAGGAACCCCAGCATGATTGGGTGGCGGATAAACTTGTACAGTACCGGTGTCCGGAAGCCTAATTCGGTGTAGGTTCGTCCTCTGAGATTTACATAGACCTGCCGCAAGCCAAAGAGGTCAAAATGGTTGATCATGAACGTGCTTAGCAATACGAGGAACCAGCCAAGGCCAGAGAGCCCGTACAACAGCCCTGCAACGACTGGATTGCTGACTTGCCATAGGACATTCGTCAACGGATGCCACTGCGAGAACAGTAGGATCAGAGCCAGGCTCGCTAAAAGCACATATGTACTGCGCTCGATCGACCGAGGCACGATCTGCGTCCACCAGCGCTTGAATTCCGGCCGAGCCATCACGCTATGCTGGATCGCAAACACGCCTAACAGGAGAACGTTGACGATCAGCGACATACCAAATGGCTTAATAGTGCCGGAGTCAATGGACTTGGGAACAATGGCATTCTCCACAAAACCGATCGCGTACAGGAATGTGCCAAAAAACGTGAGGTAGCAGACTACACCGTAAACGAAGGTTAGGACGCCGGTGATACTTTTGACCGGGGTGACAGTTTGTTGTTTTGCAACAGAGTTGGACATGAGATTACTCCTTTAAATCTAAGATCTTTTTGCATTCTAAATATCCGCCCCTGGTTTGCCTACTGTGCCTCTGGTCAGTCTATCTACACTTAAGTACAGGAGACATGGTTCGATATGTCTGAGGATGAATTTGATGGCAATGTTTGTACGCGAACGTCTAAGCCCCGTTACAATTCTATTCCCCCTTAGATTGTTTTAATCATATAATACACATATGGGTACAAAAACTCCCATTCGTGTGCTCGTTGTGGACGATCATCGCCATATCCACGAAGTGATCACCCGGGTCTTGATCGGAATCGCGGATATTTCGGTCGTGGGCCAGGCGGCAAACGGCGCGGAGGCGATTGAGCTGTGCGAAGAGGTCCAGCCCGATCTTGTTCTCATGGATGTCGTCATGCCCGTGATGGATGGGATGCAAGCGACGGAACGCATTCGGGAAAAATATCCGGATCTGAAAATATTGGTCCTGTCCAGCTTCCAGGATCATGAAAGTGTCTACCAGTTATTGCGAGGTGGCGCCGCCGGCTATGTTACGAAAGATGCGCTGACGCATGACCTTGTGAACGTTATTCGCACCACGATGCAGGGCAAAGCAGTCTTTTCACCGAATGTCATCGAAAAATTGATCTCTCCCGATGCTGCTCCGGCTGCGACTGAAAAATTTAATCTGACCGACCGCGAGCTGGAAATCCTCGTCGCCATGGCGGATGGGCTGACGTTGCAGCAAATGGCGTTGAAATTCTCCATCGCTCTCACCACGGTGAAATATCATTCTGCAAACATCTTTCGAAAATTGGGGGCGCAAAATCGCTCGGAAGCCCTGGTAGTCGCGTTGAAAAATAACCTGATTTGATTCTTCGGAAGGCACGAAATACTGTACTTAAGCATAGGGGATCACCATGTCCGGATCGCTTAGAATGAAGCAAATCACGACGCGAAGGGCAGCATCTATTTGCCATTTCTTCTCTATTATTAGTATTTTGAAGGGTAGTCCGTGCCTGAGACATGAGGACGCATGAAAGTAACGAAACAGTCATCCGGTGTAAATGAAAAGAGTTCAAAAACTTCCCCTATAAACCTGGATGATGTCCTTCTGGAAAATGAGCGCCTAACCAGGGAGGTCCAGCGTCTGTTGAATGAGAACGAGCAACGCAATGCCGAGCTTGCGATCATTAGTGGTGTGCAACAGGGGCTCGCTTCCAAACTTAAGTTTCAGTCGATTATTGATCTGGTGGGTGATCAAGTCTATGCGATCACGAAGGCAAAAAGTATATCCATCGCACTCTATGACCAGACATCGGGAGTTTTGTCATGGCCATACTGGCTTACTTTAGGCAAACGCGTCGAGATCGCCAATCGTCCCATGGAAAAAGGCATCACCCGCCAGGTGATGTATGCCAAGAAGCCGCTCAATCTTGGCACAGAACAAGAGATCTTGGCACACGATGCCATTCCACCACAAGAGGGTTGGACGGTCGGCAAATCTTACTTAGGAGTACCCTTTACAGTTGGCGACTCGCTGCTTGGCGCACTGAGTCTTCATGATTTTGATCAGGAACATGCTTTTCACGCGTCGGATGAGCGCCTGCTGATGACCCTTGCCCACAGCCTCAGCCTTGCGCTTGAGAATGCTCGCCTGTTTGCCGAGACCGAACAGCGCGCTGCCGAGTTGCAGATCATCAACAGCGTGCAAGAAGGGCTGGCATCCAAACTGGACATGCAAGCGATTTACGATCTGGTCGGAGACAAGATCCGGGAATTCTTTCATACCATGGATGCTGAGATTCGGATCTGTGACCCAAAGGCAAAGCTCATTTATATTCCTTACATCACAGACATGGGCAAGCGGATCGTCGTGGCTCCCCTTCCCTTAACTGACGTAGGGATTAGCGCTTACGTTTTACGCACCCGTCGAACTCTTGTGATCAATGAGAATATGTTGCAGGAGATGGAAAAGTACGGCTCAAAGTTCGTGCCTGGTGGGCATCAGGCAAAATCAGCCGTATTCGTGCCGCTGGTAGTGAATGATCAGGCACGCGGTTTACTGGTCCTGGGCGATGTGGAGCATGAGCACGCGTTTAGCAGTTCGGACGTGCGATTATTGGAAACTCTTGCAAACAGCATGAGTACTGCTCTCGAAAATGCCCGCCTGTTCGATGAGACCCAGCATTTGCTCAAGGAGACCGAACAGCGGGCTGCGGAGCTTGCCATCATTAACAGCGTGCAGGAGGCCCTGGCTTCCAAGCTGGACGTGCAAGCCATTTACGATCTGGTGGGAGATAAGATCCGCGATATCTTCCACGCACAGGGGACGGCTATTTATCTCTTCGACCATAAAACAGAGATGCTGGATACACCCTATTGCTATCTGAAGCAACGATTTGAGATTGAAGCGCGTCCCATCGCTGAGCATCCAATCGCACGATTGATGGTCGATTGGGTCCAGCCCATCACCTATCACACAGTGGATGAGTATCGCGCCATAGGTGGAACGGTCCTGGAGAACAGTGAGGAATACAAATCCGGTATGTACGTGCCACTCATGGTCGGAAAAGAACTCAAAGGCATGGTGGGAATTGCCAACCTCGACAAAGAAAATGCCTACAACGATTCCGATTTGCGCCTCCTTCAGACTCTTGCCAACTCCCTGAGCGTTGCTCTGGAAAATGCTCGCCTCTTCGATGAAACGCAACAACGGAATGCCGAACTGGCAATCATTAACAGTGTACAAAAGGAACTGGCGGAGGGGGTGGCTTCCAAGCGAGACCTACAAGACATTTATGACCTCGTGGGAGATAAGATTCGCGAGCTCTTTCCGAACACGGATACAGAGATTCGCGTGTACGACCCCAAGACGAATCTGATTCACTTTCCCTACTTTATCGATAATGGAAAGCGTGTTGCGGTGACTCCAATTTCCTTGGCTGATTCCGGAGTCACTTCCTATGTTCTTCGTACCCGCCGAACATTAGTCATTCACGAGGACTTTGCACAGGAGGGAAAGAAATTTGGCCGGACAATCAATTTATTGACTGAAGGTCATCTTGCAAAATCAGCGGTGTTCGTGCCATTGGTGGTTGAAAACGAGTCACGCGGTTTGATTGTCTTGAGCAATGTGGAGCGTGAACATGCCTTTAGCAGTTCAGATGTTCGTTTATTCGAGACTCTTGCCAACAGTATGAGTACGGCCCTTGAAAATGCTCGCCTCTTCAATGAGACCCAGCGTTTGCTCAAAGAGACGGAACAGCGTGCCGCTGAGCTGGCCATTATCAACAGCGTCCAGCAAGGGCTGGCTTCTAAGCTGGATATGCAGGCGATTTATGACCTGGTGGGAGATAAGATCCGCGATCTGCTCAATGCACAATCTGTCTGGATCATTACGTTTGACCCAGCTACCCGAACTCGTCGTGTCCGATATAGCTTTGAGAATGGGCAACGGTACTATCCTTCCCAGTTGATCCCCTACAATAAACTGACGGAGCATCTGATTGCGACAAAAAAACCGCTGGTGATCAACCAGAATTTCCCAGAAGCCATCGCCAAATTCGAGATGATTGATATTGCTGGTACTCAGGAGCAGGTCAAATCCATTGCCTATATTCCGATCATGGCTGGGGAAGAGGTAAAAGGGTTTATTAGTCTTCCGAATGTAGAGCGGGAAAATGCCTTCTCGGAGTCGGATGTCAATTTGTTATCCACCTTTGCCTCCTCGATGAGCATCGCGCTGGAAAATATTGGCCTGTTCGATGAAACCCGGCGCCTGCTCAACGAGACCGAACAGCGTGCCGCTGAGCTGGCGATCATCAATAGTGTACAAGAAGGCCTGGTATCCAAGCTGGATATGCAGGCGATCTATGATCTGGTGGGAGATAAGATCCGCGATCTATTTAGCGCACAATCCGTGTGGATCCTGACATTTGACCGAGTGGCAAGAACTCGCCACGTCCAGTATAGCTTTGAAAATGGGCAACGATATTACACGTCTGAGTTGCTTCCTTTTAATAAATTGACGGAGTATCTGATTGCAACCAAAAGGACACTGGTCATCAATCAGGATGCAGATGCCCGCATTGCAGAATTCGGAATGTCGTCTGTGGCGGGGACGGCGCAATTCCAATCGGCGGTGTTTGTGCCACTCATGACCGAGGGCGAGGTAAAAGGATTCATCAGCCTGCAGAACATCGAAAGGGAAAACGCGTTCTCCGAGTCGGATATTAGTTTGTTGTCGACGCTTGCCTCCTCGATGAGTGTCGCACTGGAGAATGCCCGTCTCTTTGATGAGACGCAGCGCCTGCTCGACGAGACCGAGCAGCGGGCTGCTGAACTTTCTATCATCAACAGCGTCCAGCAGGGCCTGGCTTCGAAACTGGATATGCAAGCCATCTATGAGCTGGTCGGCGACAAGATGCAGGAAATCTTCGACGCTCAAAGCTTGTTGATTGTTATGTTCGATCACGCAAATGAACTGGCACATATGACGTACAACCGCGAGAAAGGCATACGTTATTACTCGGCGCCCTATCCGTTTACTGGACTTCACCGGTACATCATTCAGTCTCGAAACACCGTTGTCATCAATGAGAACTCTTCGGAATGGCAGGCGAAGTTTGGAATGATTCTCGTGCCGGGAACCGAGCAAGCCAAATCGATGATCTTCGTGCCTCTGACCTCGGGTTATCGTGTTAGTGGGATGATCTCTTTACAAAATCTGGAACGCGAGCACGCCTTTTCAGACAATGATGTGCGATTGCTGGAAACCCTTGCATCCTCGATGAGCGTTGCCCTCGAAAACGCCAGTCTCTTCGACGAGACCCAGCGGCTTTTCCTGGAGGCAAAGGAAGCCCGTACCGCCGCGGAACAAGCCAACCAAGCGAAGAGCGCCTTCCTCTCGAGCATGAGCCATGAGCTGCGTACACCCCTCAATGCGATCATCAACTTTGTGGAGATGGTGGCGCGCGGCATGATCGGTCCGGTGAATCAGGACCAGGTGGAGTTACTGGATCAGGCACTCCATAGTTCCAAACATCTGCTGAATCTGATCAACGATGTGTTGGATATCAGCAAAATCCAAGCCGGACAATTGACGTTATTCATTGAGGACCAAGTAAGCGTTCAGGTAGAGGTGGAAGCAACTTTGAATATTGTCGGTGGACTAATCCAGGAGAAGGGGTTGCAGCTCATTAGAGATATTGATTCCCGCCTTCCTATGATTTCCTGTGACCGCCGGCGACTGCGCCAGGTACTCTTGAATCTGATCAGCAATGCGATCAAGTTCACGCAAGCAGGTACTATCACCGTGAGCGTGAAGAATCAGGGACAGGAACTGCTGTTCGCCGTGATCGACACGGGACCCGGTATCCCGCCTGAGAAACAGGACTTAATCTTCGAACCGTTCGTCCAGGCGGAAAATGGGCAGAGACAACTACAAGGAACGGGCCTCGGCTTACCCATCTCGCGTAGCCTGATTCGGGCACATGGCGGCGAGTTGTGGGTGGAGGGCGAGGGCGGCGAAGGATCGGCTTTCTTTTTTACCCTGCCCGTCAAGCGGAGCGATGTACCATGATCGCCATCGACTGCCTTCTCTGTGTGGAAGACGATCCTTCCAACCGCTTAGTGATGAAACTATTGGTTGAGAAAACTCTGAATCCAAAATATTATGCCATCTTCGAAGATAGCGCCAACTTTTTGCCTAAAGTGCGGAACCTTCCTGCGCGCCCCGATATCATCCTGTTGGATATTCATGTGACTCCGTTTAACGGATTTCAAATGCTGCAAATGATTCGGGAAGATTCTGTTTATTCTCATAGCAAGGTTGTTGCCTTGACCGCCAGTGTCATGAATGAAGAAGTCGAAAAACTACGCAAGAGTGGATTCGATGGTGCGATCGGCAAGCCCATTAGTCTTTCGGCGTTTCCCATTGTGATCGAGCGTATCATAAAAGGCGAAAGTATCTGGCAAGTGTAGAGAGTGGAATATCCGTTCGCGTGGGACTACTTCTCGACGCCTGCATCCTGATCCTGAACTATTGCCTATCCGACAAAGAGCAGCTCGATCCTCGTGCTGCTCTTTCCACTCAATCTGTTACTTCAATCGGATCGGGTCGAATGGCTTTGGATTGGATAAGCGCGATTGATACGAGGCCCAACACCCCGCAAATCACAAAGCCCCATGTCAGACCGAGAGCTTGAGAAAGCACACCGATTAGGATCGGTCCCACCATGTCGCCAAACTCTTTGAACGATCCGGCGGCTCCCATGGTTGCGCCCAGTTTTCTTTCTTCTGCCAGCTTGCTCACCAGCGTATCCGTATTTGTCCAAACGATGCCCACCCCGATCCCGGCGATGATCGCATCCGCCACCAAGAGCAGATCCCATACAAAAGGTGCGGCGATAATGCTGAGCGCCGACAGGATCAGTCCAATCCGGATGGTCGTTGTTACGTCTGTTCGATCGGCGAGATACCCCGCCACGGGTTGAATCAAAAGGTAACTCAGGGCAACCAGAGAAAGAATCAACCCGGTCTGCACCGGCGTGTACTGAAGTGCATACACACGGACCGGCAGGAAGCCGAAGAGGATGCTGACGAAAAACATATTGACGACAATGATTGCATACCAGCGTATCTGCTTGGGATCCTTGAACACGGAAACACACGACTGCAAGGAAAAATCGTCGTCATCGTCATCC
>JBKPQD010000058.1:0-6192 GCA_046733915.1 Chloroflexota bacterium | reverse complement strand
CCGTCTCTGTGGTGGACTTCACCGCAATCCTGAAGAAGGAAGCCACGCAGGGTGAAATCCGTGATGCCATGCTGGAATACGCCGAAGGGCCAATGAAAGGGATTCTCGGTGTAACCGATGAACCACTCGTTTCCAGCGACCTAAAGGGTACCAACTTATCCAGCGTATTTAGCTCGATGGATACGCTGGTGCTTGGCAACATGGTGAAAGTTGTTGCATGGTACGACAATGAATGGGGTTATGCTTGCCGCACCGCCGACCTCACAGCGTTAATGGCGAAATCTCTGTAAACCTAGGGAAGGACGGGCAGCTCGTGCAGCAGCCCGTCCTTGCATTTCAATACATCCCATGAATAAAAAAACTGTAAAAGACATCGATCTGCAGGGCAAGCGCGTCTTCATGCGCGTCGACTTCAACGTGCCCATGCAGGATGGTAAAGTCACAGATGATAAACGCATCCGTGCCTCGTTGCCGACGATCAAGTATGTGTTGGACCAGGGCGCTTCACTCATTTTGGCGAGTCATCTGGGCCGACCGAAAGGCGGTCCTGACCCCGAGTTCAGCTTGAAGCCGGCTGCAGAAGTGCTGACAGCGCTGTTGGGCATTCCCGTTAAGATGGCGCCCGATACAGTGGGTCCCGAAGTCGAAGCGATGGCGAAGGAACTTAAGCCCGGTGAAGTGCTCCTGCTCGAGAATACACGCTTTCATAAAGGCGAAGAAAAAAATGATCTCGAGCTGGCAAAGCAAATGGCTTCGCTAGCCGATGTGTATGTGAACGATGCCTTCGGCTCTGCGCATCGTGCTCATTCCTCCACAGAGGGAATTGCACGTTTTCTACCTGCGGTCTCCGGCTTTTTGATGGAACAGGAATTGGAATATCTAGGGCGCGCCGTGGCAAACCCGGAACATCCCTACATTGCCATTCTCGGCGGAGCAAAGATCAGCGACAAGATCAACGTGGTCGAAACCTTGCTTTCCAAAGCAGATAAGTTGATCATTGGCGGCGGTATGGCGAACACGTTCCTTGCTGCAAAAGGCTACAACATGCAGGATAGCCTGGTAGAAGAATCGTCCATCGAGACCGCGAAATCCATTATGGAGAAATCCGGCGACAAGTTGGTGTTGCCTGTCGATGCGGTCATTGCCGATAAATTCGATGCTGAAGCCAATACTCAAGTTGTGGACGTGGACAAAATCCCGGCTGGCTGGCGCATGATGGACGTTGGTCCCAGGACGCTGGAGATGTACAAACGCGAGCTGCAGGGCGCCAAGCTCATTGTCTGGAATGGACCCGTGGGTGTCTTCGAAATGCCAAAGTTCGCCGAAGGCACATTTGCGCTGGCTAGACTCTTAGCGGAATCTGGCGCGACGACCGTAATCGGTGGCGGCGATTCGGCCAGCGCGGTCAAGAAGGCGGGAGTCGCCAAGCAAATGACTCACGTCTCCACCGGTGGCGGTGCCTCGCTCGAATTTCTCGAAGGAAAAGAATTACCCGGCGTTGCGGCGCTGAACGATAAATAATTTCATCGGTAAGGCAGGATAAATTCCTGCCTTACCGACAAAGATGTAGCGGAACAACCAGCGCTACAAAGCTACCACCGGAGCAGGATCATGATCCTGCTCTGTTTTGTTTGTGAACTGTCTGTCAAGGGTATAATCGCCCAAAACTTTCGTTCTGGAGGAGAGATGGAATCACCCCAACCCGACTTGAAGGCACCCGCCCGCAGGAATCGGACGCCCTACACAATTCTCATCGTTGCACTTATTTCAGTTTGTTGCTGTGCGATATTGATCGCCGCCGGATACTATTATTATCGGCAGAATATCTTGACAGTACCCGTTCAACCGACGGAAGAGTCCACTCCCGTAGCGCCCACCGAGGCTGCCGTCCCTACGGCGGCACCTTAAGATGCTTTAGCAAGGTCGTGGAGGCAAACGCTACTCCCGCGGGACACATGTCACACCTACATTGGCCGTACGAGGGTTGAATGGGATTCTTATCGTAACACAAGAGAACGCCGATGGAAATCAGCGTTATTGTGTTGAACGAATCACCTGCTTGTGAAAAGCGATGTCATGTAAAATAAGGCCACAAAATCCATCGAAGGAAACCTGACATGCGCAAACCACTCGTTGCTGGAAACTGGAAGATGAACAAGACCGTCGTTGAAGCGCGCGACCTGGTCGCTGTGATGAAGACGCCCTTACAGGAGATTAAGGATGTTGAAAAAGTAATCTGCCCTCCCTTCACGGCATTGACGGCGATTGCTGCGCTCATTGGAGATTCAGATATCGGTCTTGGCGCACAGGATATGCACTGGGAGGAAAAAGGCGCCTTTACTGGAGAGATCGCGCCGAATATGGTGAAAGAGTATTGCCGCTACGTGATCCTCGGGCACTCGGAACGGCGCACCTATTTCGGGGAAACCGATGAGACGGTGAACAAGAAGATCGCCGCGGCGCTCAAAGTGGGACTGACACCGATCGTCTGTCTGGGGGAGACGCTGGACCAATACGAATCCGGGCTCACGTCAGACGTAGTACGCCGTCAAATCAGCGGCGGTTTCGCCGGTATCGACTCCGCCAACGCGGCAAAAATTGTTGTTGCCTATGAACCGATCTGGGCGATTGGAACAGGAAAAGCCTCCAGCGGAGAGAATGCCAATGCCGTGCACCAAAAGGTCTTGCGTCCCGCCTTAAGCGAGCTGTTCGGTACCTCAGGTGCAGATGCAATCCGTATCCTGTATGGGGGTTCGGTGACGGCCTCCAACGCCGCTGAATTCTTTGCCTATCCTGATATTGACGGGGCATTGGTCGGAGGCGCCAGCCTCAAGCCTGACGAATTTGTAGCCATCACGAAAGCAATTTCCGGACGATAGATCAAACAGTCGACCATTGATGTGGTCTTCAGTTCACTGGCCGGTGTCCAAACATGACTGTACTCTCCGGGTTATTTTGGTTTATCTTGATGCTTGTGCCGCTGATTGTTCTTCAGCGGCTTTTGCATCGCGAGGTCCAGGCTGTGTTTCTTATCCTGACGCGTGACCCGCGCATCACCATGGCAATTTTTTCGTTCATCTTTTTGCCGGGTGTGTTCTTACACGAGCTCAGCCATTTTATTATGGCGAAACTCCTCGGCGTACGCACAGGACGGTTTTCCCTGCTTCCCCAATCGCTGCCGGATGGACGGCTGCAATTGGGATATGTAGAAACGACGCGGTCTGACATCGTGCGCGATTCGTTGATTGGCGCCGCGCCGCTGATCGTGGGAACGTTGTTCGTTGCTTACGTGGCGATCTATCACTTTGAGATGCGTGTGCTTTGGGACGTGCTGCGCAATGGACAGCTGAATCTGTTTTGGATGGGAATACGTGCCTTGCCTGGCGTGGGGGATTTCTACTTATGGTTTTATTTGGTTTTCGCGGTCAGCAGCACGATGATGCCATCCGAGTCGGACCGCCATGCCTGGCTCGAGCTGGTGATTTCGGTGGGGGTTTTGCTGACGATCACGTTACTCCTTGGCGCGGGTCCATGGATGATGAGCAATCTGGCGCCGCGCATCAGTAATTTTTTTGGGTTCGTTGCCACCATCTTTGGCTTGAGTAATCTCGTGCATATCCTCTTAATCTTGCCCACTGCATTCGTTCATAAATTCGTTGCCCGCGCTACAGGCGTCGATATCCAATAGATTTTGTTGGTTCGATCAGATCGACGCCGAACGAACATTCATTCATACTCGTGCGCCATTCTGATCTCTACTTGGCGACGCTGATAGCCCGTTGGGGAGGCAAGCGCCTGTTTCTGATAATGAGAGACAAGTTCTTGTAAGTATACACGTAGAGGGGTGTATTGCATTCCTAACTCTACCTTGCTGCGTTGATTATCCAGTTCTGACATCCATGGGTCGCTAAACGGAGAACAGTCTGGGAGCAGCGAAAGTTCTTCGAGTACTTTTCGGGGCACACGCGTCAAGAGCAGCTTAGACCCGACAATATCGGCTAACAAGCCGAGAAATTCCTCAATGGAAAGGGTTTCCTCCTGCGATACGTTGTAAACGCGCCCCTTTCCTATCCCGCTTTGTATGACCCGCAGGATCGCCTGTAACACATCCCGCCCATACACATGGCGTAATCGCAGATGATCACCCGCAGGCAGCAAAATGGGATGGCCATCCTGCAGCCGGACCAGATAGTTATAAATGCGTTGGAAATGATCTCGTTCGCTATTGACCATTGGGAGTCGCAACGTGGTGATAGGGAAATTTCGCGTCTGGTGTGCTTTCATTAACACATCTTCTGCCTGACTTTTTTCGACTCCATAGAGCCATTCCTCATAGTTTCGGGTTCCTGAAGCGGGCGCCTCCGAAATGGGATTTTCGTATGCCTCTTCAACAAAGGGCCTCGGCGCAGGTTGCCTCACCAGGTAGACCTGTCCTGTGCTGAGGAAGATATATTGACCGACCCGGCTCTCTAACAGGGCAGAAATATGCTTTGCATCCATTCCATTGTAGAGCGCCATATCGATGACAACATCGAATTCCCTTCCTTCCAGCGCCCTGGCAATGCTCAGCGGATCGCTGCGATCGCCGCGTAAGCGTGCGATCCCGGCAGGCAGCTCATCGGGGGTTTTGCCCCGATTGAACAGTGTGACCTGGTGTCCATTCTGGACCAGCTCAAGTGTCAGTTGATGTCCTAAGTTCCGTGTACCGCCGATGATCAGGATTTCCATATCGGGCTCCTTTCTTATCCCAATTGTAAGCATGCATGAAATAACGAACAGCGCACATTCTTCAGGAACACGTTTTTCGCCACTGCTTATGTCTGCCTCTCCCTACAGTAGGGGCAATCCCTACCTGTGGCGGCAAAATCCCTATGGAAAAGCTATTCCCGCTCAATAAAATACTCGTAGAGGTCATCGCCTTTTTTGGCTGTGACAGCCGATTGATGACGCTCCCAAGGAAGAAAGGCGTTCAATGAATACCGCAACCACCGAAAGATTTTACGATTGTTTGGAGGTTAAGCTTATGGATGAAAATATGCACGATAAACAAATGGATACCCTACGGACATGGTTGAAGGACGCTTATGCCATGGAACAAGCCATTGTCGAAATCCTCGAGAAGCAGATCCCCCAGTTTGATGACATGCCGGATGCTCAGATGAAGATCCGTCAGCATCTGGAATTGACTCGAACCCAGGCCGACCGGGTGCGCGGCTGCGTGGAGCAACTCGGTGATGACGTCTCACACGTCAAATCCGGGATTGCAAATGTGCTGGGTGCGGTTCAAGGCATGTCTACGGTCATGGCAAATGACAAGACCGTAAAAGATGCCATGGCAGATTACGCCGTTGAGCATTTTGAAATTTCTTCCTATATGGTGATCGTCGCTGCGTGTCGTGAACTGGGACACGAAGACATCGCCAGTATATGTGAAGGGATCATTGAGGAAGAAATGGAAATGGCAGACTGGCTACGCATGCAGCTGCCGATGGTCGTCCGCCAGCATATGTTTATGAAGATGCAGAGCTAGTGTTCAGCAGGGTCGCCTTCCGGCGACCTGTGTACCGTTTGATCCTAGCATCGAGACTTCCGGAGTTCGCCGCGGCGGCGCTTCGGAAGTCTCATGTTTACAAGTAAACAATTTGTTTTCGCTTGGAATTGTAGATGGCGACAATTCTCCGCCCGTCGCGTTGACTGGCTTCGAGCGCCATCGTCCTTGCAGCCTCTAGATCTTCGCAGCCGGTGGTGAAATCTAGATAAAACTCGTGTGTCTGGGGATGAACCCATGTGCCGAGCCAGCAATCCGCCTCCCGCAACCATTCTTCATTGGAAGAAATGAAACCCTGCAGCGCTGCAACAAGATCGGTGGCAGCGGGCAGGATCAGTGTTTTGCTCGGATATTTCGGAAACTCCCAACGATCTATAGGTGGGATAAATTGGCAGGTATTTAAATCGAATGCCACACCACCGTTTTCTATTGTGGTGACTGCGATCTCTTGAATAAATGTCTCCAGCGGGGACTGATTTTGTTCTGACTGCATCGTTTGAACATTCGTTTTGATCGTGGCGTTCGCTCTTTTCCTAAAACTCAGTTTATGCACGGGCGGTTTCGATCGAATGGCGCCTGTCTCTTATACACATCTGACGCTGCCGACGACGATACCATCGTGTTGGTAGGGGTGGGGGGGGGGG
>JBKPQD010000057.1:0-3172 GCA_046733915.1 Chloroflexota bacterium | reverse complement strand
CGTGAATATCCTCCGCCAGGACGCGGTTGGACGATTCTGCCAGCGGCAGTGTTTCCGTTTTGACAGCATGAAATTGGGAAAGGATGCGCTCACGCGCTTCGTCTACGCTTAACAATGACATCGTCATTCCTAACGCTTTATAAAATGAGGCGGTGCTCCGTCAGCAAGCGGCGACATTATACTTTGTTATCCGTTATTTGGGATTCGCAATTGGTTATGGAGTGTAAGGGATCGGTTGTGCTTGGCGGGCGGCAATCATCCCGGCTTGGTGCGGGCGGCTTCGAGCACGTTGGGCAGGCTTTCAATACGCGTCAGCACGCGGCTGAGCTGAGCTATGTCGCGTACTTCGACGACGAGTTTCAGATCTGCAAGACTGCGGTTGATATTCACGGAAACATCCGCGATGTTCACGCCCTCATTTTGCAGTAGCGTAGAAATATCGCCCATTAATCCTTGCCGGTCATACGCCTTCACTGTGACCGGCACAGGGAACGTGTGTTCCACTTGTCCCCAATCCACTTGCAAAAAGCGTTCTTTGTCTTTGCGGTGCAGCACGTTTGGACAATCCTGACGATGAATCGTGGCGCCACGTCCGCGCGTAATATAGCCGACGATCTGATCGCCGGGCATTGGATTGCAGCACTTTGCCATCGTCGTCATCAATCCTTTCAGTCCCACCACTTCCACGGCATCGGTTGGTTTGTTCCCCTCCTGACTTGGAGTCGTGATCTCGAGCAGATCCGGAGCCTCTTCCGTTTCTGCGAGTTGGCGGATGACCTTGTTCACGGAAAGATCGCCATTGCCGAGAGCGATATACATTTCTTCCGGCATCTTGAACGAGAGTTCCCGCGCCATCTTTTCAAAGTTCATGACAGTGATGCCGAGCCGCTGCAACTCTCGCTCGAGAGCCGCCCGTCCCTGCGCCAGGTTTTGTTCGTCTTCCTGTTTCTTGAACCAGGCTTTGATCTTGGATCGTGCTCGCTGGGTTTTGACGAGTCCCAGATTGGAATTCAACCAGTCGCGGCTGGGGCCTCCGCGCTTCGCCGTCAGAATCTCGACCTGGTCGCCTGTTTTCAAATCCTGATACAAAGGCACAAGCTTTCCGTTGACGCGAGCGCCGCGGCAGCGGTGTCCGATATCGGTGTGAACATGATAAGCAAAATCAATCGGCGTAGATCCCGCCGCCAGGTCAATGATGTCGCCGCGCGGCGTGAAGACATACACGCGGTCCTGGAACACGTCCGACTTCATGCCCTCGACAAATTCCTGCGCGTCATTCACATCCGCGCGCCACTCCATCATGTTGCGCAGCCAGTTGATGCGTTGCTCATAGGATTTATCGCGGTGTGAGCCTTCCTTATAACGCCAGTGCGCGGCGATCCCATACTCGGCATTTTGGTGCATCTCAAATGTACGGATCTGCACTTCGAGCGGACGCTTATCGTCGTAAATGACGGCGGTATGCAACGACTGATAAAAGTTGTCTTTGGGGGCGGCGATGTAATCGTCAAACTCACCGGGAATTGGACGCCAGTGTGTATGAATGACACCCAGGGCGGCATAACACGAAGGGATATCCTGCACGATCAAACGGACCGCGCGCACATCGCGAACGAGGTCAAACGGCTTGCCCTTCTGCGTCATCTTTTTATAAATGGAATAGATATGCTTGGGACGACCGCTGATCTCGGCTTTGATATTATTGCTTTCCAATAACTGGAGAAGATTCGCTTTAATCGAATCGATCTGTGCTTCCCGATCCGGGCGGCGTTCTTGCAACTGCTCGGCGATCTCCTTATATTTTTCCGGGTTCACATAGCGGAATCCCAGATCTTCCAATTCCCACTTGATCTGCCAAATCCCCAGGCGGTTGGCAAGCGGTGCAAAAATATCGAGCGTCTCTTTCGCAATCCGTTTTCGTTTATGCTCCGGCATAAAGCCGAGCGTACGCATGTTGTGCAAGCGGTCGGCTAACTTGATCAATACTACACGGACATCATCTCCCATCGCAAGAAATGTCTTGCGCAGTGTTTCGGAGACCAGATCTTGTTTTCGTCCCAGGGGGGTGCTGCCATTGTTATGCCCATTCTCGGAGATGGTGTCCGCATCGCTTCCATTGGAGTTTTCAGCGTGCTGGTCGTCTCTGGAAACGCGCGGCAAGTTCGTCAGCTTGGTAACACCATCGACTAGTGTTGCAATGGTCCCGCCAAAATCGCGGCGGATATCGTTGAGAGTTACGGTTGTATCTTCGACCGTGTCATGCAATAGCCCCGCCGCCACAACCTCGGGCGGCACGCGTAAGTCTGCCAGAATGCTGGCGACTGCAAGACAATGATTAATGTAGGGCTCGCCGGAGTGACGTTTTTGCTCACGGTGGGCCTCTTCTGCCACCCGGTAGGCACGCTGCACCAGCTCGCGATCGGCAAGGCTGTAATTCTCCGGGAGCTGCTCCATGAGCCTTTCAAGCGGTATGGCATGGATTACGGACTTCATGCGAATATTGTACTACGGGCATATAAGGGAATACTAAACGCAAAAGATTGAGACCGGCGCGGTAGAATTAGTATAGGTACAAGAGGAATGTGGATGGAATATGCCCATCGTAAACAATGTCACTCGATTTCTGGACTCTCGCAAAATCCCTTATCAGGCGTATGAAACACCGCCTGAAAAATTAGGAGCGGTGGAAACTGCGAATTTCTTAAATGTAGAGCCAGAAAAGGTCTTTAAAACAATTGTCGTCACCCGCGAAAAACCCAAGAAACCGCTTCTTGCGATTGTACCGGGACCAGCAAATGTGGAGTTGAAATTTCTCGCCGCAGCGGTGGGCGAGAAAAAAGTTCATCTGCCTACCGAGCGTGAAGCTGAGCAATTAACCGGATTGCAAGCCGGCGGCATTTCCCCTCTGGCTCTGATCAACAAAGGTTTTCAGGTGGTTTTGGATGTATCGGCGCAAAACTATACCGAGATCCACATCTCAGGGGGTCAAAGAGGGCTCAATATCAAGCTTCCAGTTGCAGATTTGATCAAGCTTACAAATGCCCACCTGTCTGCTATTTGTCACTGATCTCATTAGGAATAAGATTCCGAAGAGTTCATTTGCAAGAATTAAAAAGAAGCGAGCCGGCAACGACTCGCTTCTTGATTAGCCTTTTTACCTATTGTGTAAACT
>JBKPQD010000056.1:0-2456 GCA_046733915.1 Chloroflexota bacterium | reverse complement strand
GTGTAATGGTCATCCGATGAAACGGTGCCAAACATGGGTAAATCTAAATGCACGTGGGGATCGATACCTCCTGGCATGATCAGCTTACCCGTCGCGTCAACAATTTCTGCATGAGGATGATGCAAGTCTTTGCCGATTAAGGATATCTTTTCTTCCTCTATCAAAACGTCTCCCTCAAACGTTTCCGTTGCAGTCACCAGGGTCCCGTGCTTAATCAAAGTCGCCATTGGATTTTTCCTTTGCATCATATGGCTCTTGCACTTCTTTAATTCCCAATAATGCCAGCAATGCTTCCGCTGGAATATCGAGATCGGGTAAATCTGCTTTGTAAAGTTGGTGGTTCTCCGCGCGCTCACGTAACGAATGCCATAGCAATTGTCTCTCATCCCCATCCACCACCAGGTCGTTGAGAGTTTTTGCTTTGAGAAGATATTCGCCTGTCGTATACAAAAATGTGATGCGCTTCCACTTCTCGGCAAGAATTGCTTGATTTAGCTTTTCCAATCCGCCTAATTGAATTTTGTAGTACTCTTCCCTGGCACGCGGATGATCCGCTTCGTCCTTGAGCAATTCTCCGCGCGTGGTCAGTTCGTGCCCGCGGACCGGGGCAACGTATTCGATCTGTCCGCCGCGGTCGCCGAACGTCGAAGGTTGGTAAAACGCCAGATAATCCACCACCACGACTTTCGGCGCGGTGCGGAGCGGGATACGGTACCATCCCAAAAGACGGGCGATCTCCAAATCGCGCGGCGTGGGCAGCAGACAGACCAAAACTAGATCTGTTGGGCGCAGCATTTGCTTATTATAAATGTTTTGGGCGAGGAACTCCTCGCCCAATCAAGCTCATTATTTAGTTTCACAGCAGCGCAGAAGTTGCTACGTACTTGGGCCAAAGGGATTGTTCACTGTACCCCAAGCATGTGCGGCTGTTATTTGACTTACATCAATCCAACTTCGCTGTTGAACTCCGTGATCAAATCGTCAATCTGGTCGGCCTGCTTCTGGACGTCGGTCCAGTAATTCGGTTCATACCACTGCGCCTGGATCTCCTGGTACGTCCGTCCCTGCTGCTCGACCCAGGTGTAGTATTTCAGATTGTGCACGCGGCGTCGATCCGTGTAGCGCAGCTCGAGCATATTGTCAGTGGACTGACCATGGAGGTGGTGAGCGAAATCGGCGGCTGCATCCCTCTCACTATATTCACCGAACTCTTGCTGCATTTCGTGCAGGCGCGAGCGATACAGTTCCATTGAATCGGTCAGGACGGTGAGCATGATGTCGTTCTCGCCCATCTCATAATACTTTGCGGCCTTGATGCAGGAGAGGACATTCGAGATTCCCGAGAAACCCAACAGCTCAAGCTGGTTGACGACTGCTTCTGGAACACCCTTTTCGACCAAGTGGGCGCGTCCATTTTCCTCATTAAAGAGGCGCGAGATGTTTACCACGGCGTTGTCGTCGATCGCGGTGATGACATCGGTATTCTTCGTATTGTGAATCCAAGGCACATGTTTATCGCCGATGCCTTCGATGCGATGGGCGCCAAATCCGTTTTCAAGAAGCGTGGGGCACTGCAGCGCTTCACTGGCGACGATCTTACTATCGGGGAAGAGCTTTTTCAAATAATCGCCGCTGGCAATTGTGCCGGCTGAACCGGTGGCGGACGCCATGCCGCGATAGCGGTCATTGGGTCCCATGACGTTTTGAAGGATTTCCTCCATGGCGTGACCGGTCACTTCAAAGTGCCAAAGGTAATTGCCAAATTCCTCGAACTGGTTGAAGATCATCAGGTCCTGCCCCGATTTGCGCAGCTCCCAGCATTTATCGAAGATTTCCTTGACATTCGATTCGGAGCCAGGCGTTTTGATCGTCTCTCCGGCGACTTTGGACAGCCATTCGAAGCGCTCCTTCGACATCCCTTCGGGCAGAATGGCGATCGAGTCACATGCCAACAGTGCGGAGTCATAGGCACCGCCGCGGCAATAATTGCCGGTGGAGGGCCAAACGGCTTTTTGTGTCGTCGGGTCGAACTGACCGGTGACGAGGCGGGGCACCAGGCAGCTGAACGCGGCACCGACTTTGTGCGCGCCGGTCGGAAACCACTTTCCTACCAGGGCAACGATGCGCGCCGGGACCCCCGTCAGAGAGGAGGGAAGCTCGAGGTAATTGACTCCGCCAAACGTCCCACCGGAAGCCGTAGGCTCGTTGTGCCAGTTAATCCGGAACAAATTGCGGGGATCGATATCCCAGAGGCCGATGCCTTTGAGATCATCCTTGATTCTGGAAGGAATTTTGGAGGGGTCCTTCATTTGTGAGTACGTTGGGATAATGATGTTGCGTTCTTTGGCTCGCTGGATCGCATTTGCGCGGCGAGACTTTTCAATGGTCAGGTCAATGGTAGTCATTACGATCTCCTATGGAAAGTTGTCTGACAATTTGTATTATATCTCACAATC
>JBKPQD010000055.1:0-1420 GCA_046733915.1 Chloroflexota bacterium | reverse complement strand
AAATCATGGCAAAAGCAACAGGCCGTGTCGTACAAATTCTGGGTGGTGTGGTGGATGTGGAATTTCCGGAGGGTGACATTCCCGATCTTTTCGAAGCGATTGAGGTGGAGCGTTCCGGAAAGGAACCGCTTATTCTTGAAGTACAAAAACATATTGGCGATAACTGGGTACGTACTGTAGCGATGGATGCTACCGATGGGCTGCAACGAGGGGTTCCCGCATTTGCAACCGGTGCGCCCATTATGGTTCCTGTGGGTCCATCCACACTGGGACGTATCTTCAATGTGTTAGGGCATCCGGTGGATGAAAAAGGTACCGTAACGGCGGCAACCCATTATCCCATCCATCGTGCGGCGCCTAATTTTGCCGAACAATCCACCCGGGTGGAAATTTTCGAGACAGGTGTCAAGGTCATCGATTTGATCGCGCCTTTTACCAAGGGTGGTAAAACGGGCATCTTCGGCGGCGCGGGAACCGGCAAGACCGTCATCATCATGGAACTGATCCGCTCGGTGGCGACCGAACATGAAGGTAACTCTGTGTTCGCCGGTGTAGGTGAACGTACTCGTGAAGGTACACAGCTCTACCGTGAAATGCTCGAGTCGGGCGTGATGAAAGATACGGTGATGGTCTACGGGCAGATGAATGAACCTTCGGGTGTTCGTCTGCGCGTGGCATTGACTGCTCTGGCAATGGCGGAATATTTCCGTGACCAGGGCAAGGATGTGCTGCTCTTCGTGGATAACATCTTCCGTTTCTCCATGTCAGGCTCCGAAGTTTCTGCTCTGCTTGGACGTATGCCATCGGCTGTAGGGTACCAGCCGACTCTGGCGACGGAAATGGGCGAGTTGCAGGAACGCATCACATCGACGCGCACCGGCTCGATCACATCCATGCAGGCAGTCTATGTGCCGGCAGATGATTACTCCGATCCGGCTCCAGTAGCGACGTTCACCCATCTGGACGCGACGATTGCTCTCGAACGCTCCATCGTGGAAAAAGGTATTTATCCGGCTGTAGATCCACTCGGGTCCACTTCCCGAATCCTCGATCCCAATATTGTCGGTGAGGAACACTACCGAACCGCGCGCGAAGTCCAGCGTGTGCTGCAACGTTACAAAGATTTACAGGATATTATCGCCATTCTCGGTATTGATGAGTTAAGTGAAGACGATAAGTTGGTCGTCGCACGTGCCCGCAAGATCGAGCGCTTCTTCTCACAGCCCTTCTTCGTGGCCGAACGCTTTACCGGCATTGAGGGACGTTATGTTCCCCTCACGGAAACGGTGCGCGGCTTCCGTGAGATCTTGGACGGAAAATGCGACGATCTGCCCGAGCAGGCATTCATGATGGCGGGTACAATTGAAGACGTCCGTGCCAAAGCGGATAATATTGCGAAGGGTGCGTAATCGTAAGATTA
>JBKPQD010000054.1:0-1979 GCA_046733915.1 Chloroflexota bacterium | reverse complement strand
TTTCAAAAGGGGAAACCAAAGTAAGGGGCTGGTTTTGAGCCAAAACCTGTACTTCCAGTAGTACGAATGTCGCAGAAACAGATCTGTTTCTCTGTAGCAATTTCTATAATTTTTATATGGACATTTCAGATGAATCAATGTATATTAAATTTGACACCTGCCCTCCCCTTTATAGGTATTTAGGTGTCTGACCGCCGTCTGCGATTAGCATGCCCCCCCCATGCTAGTGAGGCGGCGGTTTCTTTTGCACCTTCCGCCCTGACCGCACTTACCAAATGCCTCGGGCGAATTTGGGGAGGTTTTATAAAGATATAATCAGCTTATGAATACGATTTATACGTTCGTACCTTCGCCAGGTCATGTGTATCCGGATCACCCTGAGCGACCTGCAAGGCTGGATATTTTACAGCCGCGCTTGCAGTCTTTGGGTGCAGAGTGGATCGAAACAAAACCTGCCACCACGGAGCAGATCGCCTATGTGCATCGCCCCAAATTGGTTTCCGCTTTGGAGCGGGTATGCCGCGAACAGGCGCCGGCGATCATCGATTATGCTCCCACTTATGTGACACGATCCTCGTTTGACGACGCGCTGCTCGCTTCAGGCGGCGTCATAACCTGCGTCGACGCGGTCGTACGCGGCGAGGCAAAGAACGCGTTTGCTATCGTCCGCCCGCCGGGACATCACGCCGAGCCCGACCGGGCGATGGGTTTTTGTATTTTCAATAATATTGCCATCGGGGCGCGCTATGCCGTGGAGCAGGGCCTGCAGCGCGTGATGGTCATTGATTACGATGCCCATCATGGCAATGGGACGCAAGCCGCGTTCTTCAACGAGGAGCGTCTCGCGTTTTTATCCACCCATCAATGGGGCATCTATCCGGGTACGGGTTGGATCAACGATGCCCCACAGGCGAAACAGAGAATCGTGAACGTTCCGCTGCCCGCCTACTCGGGGGACCAAGCCTACGAGCAGGTGGCAGATCGGATTTTCCGTCCGTTCGTTAAATCATTCCAGCCGCAGCTGATTCTGATCTCGGTCGGTTTTGACGCGCATTGGAGCGATCCGATCACCACGCTTGGACTCTCCACAGCGGGCTATCAGCTGCTTGCAAAAAAAGTGACCTCGCTTGCAGAGGAATTCTGTGATGGCAAAATCGTCTTTGTTCTCGAAGGCGGCTATGACCCCGTAAACGTAGCCAACGGGGCTGAGACGGTCTTTATCGCCGCGACCGGTAAAGGGCAGTCCGAGGTGAACGATCCCAATCCGAATCCGGAACCCGATTGCGAGCCCCGCATCGAAGAAGTCCGCCAGTGGCATGGCTTTCAAAATTAATTTGCCGGCATGAATAGGAGTAATCCGTGAAACGACTGATTGTATTTATTCTCATCCTTACGCTTGTATCTTTATCCTGTCAGACCGTCTATAACATGGCGAATCCCGGGACGGTGCCTCCGCCTCCGTCGGAGCCGGCTATCGTGCAAACGCCCGGCGGAAACGGGGTGGCAACGACTGCACCCTCCAAGATGATCCCGGATATACGAGAAAAGCTAAATGCGTTGGGTGGCCAACCCTGTGAGAACTCATCCGAATTTGTTTGTGTGACGATCGATGTTCCATTAGATCACTTTGATGCTGCCAACACAGAAACCATCCAGGTTGTTTTTGCCGTCGCGCCCGCCCGGGGTGAACGGAAGGGTATGTACGTGCAAGCCTTTCCGGGTGGGCCTGGCGGCGAGGGGATCAGTTATGCGTCCACCTATTATTTTCCAGATCCCGTCCTCGAGAGCTATGACATTGTCTTTTTTGACCAGCGTGGGCTGGGACTCTCCAACCCGCTCTCGTGTAAGAATGCGTACGCAAAATATTTCATCCAATATTTGCATGAGGATGATACGACCGGCCAGGAAGGATACGACACGCCGCAGGAACAGCAGACCGCCGCGCAGGAGGCGCAATCCTTTGTTAATGAGTGTGTGAC
>JBKPQD010000053.1:0-3700 GCA_046733915.1 Chloroflexota bacterium | reverse complement strand
CTCATATCAACTCCTTCAAGACGGAAAATCTTCCATCTACCAGTACGAATCATTTGCGAATTCAGTACGGAGTCCGGATGCGCAAAAAAGCCTGGGGTTCCCAGGCTGGATTTGCAATCAAACGATATATCTCATTCTCCCAAAGGGAACGAGCTGTTCTGCATCTGGATCCAGGCTCTGTCTAACTTCGCAGTCCTCGCCACACTTCCAGTTTTGCGCCGACACGGTGGATCACTTCGTCGGTGAACTCCGTCGTGGAAAGACGGCCGCCCAGATCGGTGGTGACCGCTCCGGCGTGGACTGCCTCGAAAACCGATTCGTAAATGGCACGCGACGCTTTGTCGGCTTGCGGTGTGTGCAGGTAGGCAAGGATGGCCGCTCCTGCCAGGATCATCGCCATGGGGTTGGCAAGGTTCTTGCCTTCCAGCGCGGGCGCCGTCCCGTGTGGCGCCTCGGTGAAGACGACCTTGATCTGCGAGTTCTCATCGAAGGCGATGACCTGGCTCTCGGATCCGGCAATACTGCCGAACATCTGCAGCACCATGTCGGAGAGGATGTCGCCATCGCGGTTCAGTGTGGGGATGACCAACGCCTCTCCGTCACTCTTCAGTAAGAGCGCGAGTGTGGCATCGATCAGTTGCGGATCGTATTGCACGTTCGGATGGCGTGCCGCAGCGGCATCCAATTCCTCTTTGAACATCCCCTCATACGTCGGGCTGACCGTGTACTTTGGTCCGCCGAAGACCCGCGCATTGGTTCGCTCGGCCTGCAGGAACGAGAACTCCGCTACCGACCGGCAAACCTTGCGACTGATCTTGGAGGTGCGATACGCGATCTCATCCCCGTTCGGCGTGGTCTCGCGCCATTCCTTGGCGCCATAGGCATCGTCCACGGCCATGCGGACGATCGAGATCGGATCGTGGACACCTCCCACCGGGCGGACGCGCGGCAGACGCCGTCCCGTGCGCAGGATCACTGTGCCGTTTATATACTCACGCAGCAGGGCATTTGGGCTGCCAACGTCGTTCTGTTCGGGTGGGGTGATCGTGGCTGCCTTCATCCCCAGACCGGTCTCACACATGGCGTCGGCAGCATCCCGGACCACTTGGTTCTTGGTGGCGCGCCGCTGTGCCAGGCTGATGTCGAAGTGCTGGAAATCCAGCGTCAACCCGATCACATCGGGGACGAGCACACGCAGTGCTTCTTTGAGCAGCTCTTCGCCGGTCTGGTCGCCGTGCATGACAACGATGGTTCGTGTATTTCCATTCGATAAAGCAGACATCCCATTCTCCCGTTTTGCATTAAATTTCTAAATCATCCTGCAATGAATTTCGTTCGGCGATTGTACCTCAGTTCCGCAAAGTCTCTTCTTAGCGGGTGTAGTGAAGAGACCTGTAACCACACGGCCCGCGCAACATGGAGTGCGGCTGGTTTCTTGCAAGTACTTTGAAAGCTCTAAATATGCGTTTCACTATATACTCCATAGCTTATGACGATCGATTCTGACGAGCTTTTGAACGGCTACGAGAGCATCCTGAAGCGAAGAAATGTGCTCGGGTTGCGGCTCGCGACATTATTACTCAGCATCTTATTCCCGCTGTTCTGGTTATTGGACTGGGTGTTGCTGCCCCATTGGGTGGGGGTGACCTTCTGGCTGCGCCTGCTGGGCACACTCTATAGCCTGGCGATCTGGATCGCCACCTTTCGCCGCGGGGACTTTGTGTACCGGCACACCGACAGTCTGGCGATCTCGGTCGGCGTCCTGATCAGCTGGCTGATCGCGATCCTGACCTGGCTGGATCACGGGTATGAATCGCCCTATTACGCCGGCTTGAACCTGGTCATTCTGGGATGCAGCTTCCTCTTTGCCTGGCCGTTGCGCCGGGCGCTGGGCTTCAACCTGCTGATCTACAGCTTTTATATGACCCCGCTTCTGCTGCGACTCATTCCCATCCATGAACCGGCGGTGGCGATCACCAATCAATTTTTCATTCTTAGCACGCTCCTGATCAGCGTCATCTCGCAGCAACACCGCCTCAGCCAGGAACGCAAAGATTATCATGCCATCCAGCACCACCGGCTATTGCTCGAACAGGCACAAGTCCTGGCAGCCACAGATCCGTTGACCGGGTTATCCAACCGCCGTGAATTCTTTTCCCTGGGCGCCTTCGAGCTGGAACATGCCCGGCGCCTCAACAAGCCTCTTTCTGTGCTGGCGATGGACATCGACCATTTCAAACAGATCAACGATCTCCATGGGCATTCGGCGGGAGATGAGTTCCTGCAGGCGGCCGCCCATGTCTTTCAGGCGAACCTGCGCCAGGACGACATCCTCGCACGCATCGGCGGCGACGAGTTCATGGCGCTGCTCCCCGCTACGGACCTGCATGAAGCCACCGTCATCGCCGAGCGGATCCGGCTTGCAGTGCAACACACCTCCTTGCCAATCGCTCAACCACCGCTGCAGGCTACGGTCAGTGTGGGTGTCGCTCTATTGACCGAAGATATCGTCGATCTCGATGCATTGCTGCTGCGCACCGATGAGGCGCTCTATGTTGCCAAGCGTGCCGGCAGAGCCCGGGTGCATGCCTGGTCCTCGAAGTTCCGCCAGGACAATCCGATATCCTGAAGGGATCGCCATCTGGCGCTGCGGTGCGCCCAATGTACGTTCAAGGAGCATCCGCGGGAACAAAGGGTTCTCGCTAATGCTCTCCTTATATTAAGGGGGCAAACAGGAGACTTACCGAGCGGAGAGTTTTGTTCGGTTAGTTTTTTTTAATAAAGAGATCCATTCTTGTATTTCAGGCGTACTTCCAATTACCAGGGGGTGCTTTCTTTTACTTTGCCCGAGGAAAGGAGTCTGCAGATTGACCGGATCGTACAGGAAAAGACCAGAAATAAATTCGTTAACCCCATGCTTTGGAGATGAATATGAAAACGTTTATGAATAGGATTGCGCTGAATGGTACCCTGCTTGTTCTCGGTATTCTTTCACCGCTACTGGCAGGACCTTCGTTCAAGAGCTTCCGTATTCCGACCGCGAATAGCCAGCCAAGAGAGATTACTTTGGGGTCCGATGGCAATATGTGGTTCACAGAGTCGGCGTTTGACGTGAGCCAGATTGGGCGCATCAACCCGCAGGGAACGATTACAGAGTTTGCAGTCCCCACGCAATTTTCTCAGCCGTCAGACATCGTCGCAGGAGCAGATGGTGCCCTATGGTTCACGGAACCTTCCGGCTTTCCCTTTGGGATTGGGAGGATCGCCACCGATGGGACATTTACGGAATATGGGCTTGACCTGAATACTTGCAGTCCATGCAGTGTTACCCCGAATGGGATTGCAGCCACTCCCGATGGAAATATCTGGTTCACCGAAGCCAACCGTAATGCGATTGGGAAACTGGAGCCATCTACAGGAGCCTTCACGTTCTATCCGATTCCCACGCCGAATGCCGGGCCCACGGGCATTACAGTCGGTCCCGATGGCGCTCTGTGGTTTGCGGAATTTCAGGGCAACCAGATCGGGCGGATCGATAGCGCGGGAACGATCACGGAATTTGGCACGGCGATTGGACCAGCGCAAATTACCACGGGACCGGATGGCAACCTCTGGTTCACGGAACCATTCAATAATAAAATCGGGCGGATCACGCCCACGGGTGTGATTACAGAGTTTGCCCTTGCCTCCCCCGCCCAAC
>JBKPQD010000052.1:0-3623 GCA_046733915.1 Chloroflexota bacterium | reverse complement strand
TCTTCCACTGCACGAGTCTGGGCAGACGTCACATCCGTTTCACTTGGTTCTGTGGAGCTGTGCATTTCTTTTTGATGACAAGTATTGCAGGAATCCAAGCTGGCATTAAAAGAGTGGTCTGGGACGGTATGGGCGGTGCGGTCCGCAGTTTCAATATGCTTTAAGTGGCAATCCACACACGTTACACCTTGTTGACTGTGGGTGCTATACGGGAAGCTCATACTGTGCTCTTTATGACAATTAATGCAGAGAGCTGAAACGTCATCTGTGGTTGGAGCCTCTCCGCGCGGCCCGGCAACTTTCTTGAGCGATGCACTGTGTGGATCGTGACAGGTAGCACAGTCCATACCGCGTTGGTAATGGGTGCTTACCTTCCAATCCTGCCAGCCAAACCGCGTGTCGCTGTGACAGCGTCCGCACAGATCGGTGGAGCGGTCGATTGGCATTGGTGTCTTTGGGTGATCAGCAGGGGCGGGTCCATGGCAAGCTTCACACGTGACACCGTCAGCTTTATAAGTGGCGGTGGCGGGATCGTAACCGGTCGTGTGGCAGACCAAACAAGCCCCGGGTTTGCCCTGGGAAGCCCATGCATCCAAAAATACCGGATCAGTTCCGGCCTTGCCATGGGGACCATTTTCCCAGGTCATTTGGAATTCCGTATGGCAAACAGCACAATCGGTAGAGTTGGTGTCGGCCTGCCCGGACGGGGGAGTGGTTCCCTGTGCGCTTGCGAAAATCAAAGTAGCGCCCGCGCTAAGCAGGGCAAACATTATGGCGATCAAAAAACGTTCAATACGCGAGCTCATCTTCTACAATCTCCTTGGTTCGATACTCAGTGTAGGTACAGGCGCCTCGAGGAAGACCTTGCATGTTGTGCAGGCTTCATTCAGGTAACCGTTGGGTAGTCGATACACCTGCCAACAAGGTAACGAGGATTTGGCACCCTCGCAAATTTGCACTTCGTCGGGCGGACAGCCATTGATCTTCCGGCAAGCCGGTTTGTCGGTGGGCAAGGCTTGTTGCGCTGCTTCTGCCTGCCAGCGTGCATCCAGACGGCCGAGCAGGAAAACCAATAGAGCGGTCCCGAGAATGGGGAGGGCAAGGCGCAGAAAAAAGCCTGCAACAATGTAAAGAATAGAAATCAGGGTATCCATAGATGCTCAGATCTGAAACCAATACTTTATTTCCCGCCTGCGTGCCCATTCGCCCAAGGTGATCAACAATGTAAATGGCACCCCGAACCTGGCAACCAATAGAAGTACCAATGTTATGCTTGTCATGAGAATCTCCTTTTGTTCATCCTTCCCAAGTGTATGAGAATCGGTTAAGAAAGTGAATTCGTCAGATTCCCAATCTTTCAACTGGAGAATCCACCAAATCAGCTATTCAATACGTGGGTATTTGGATAAATCTAACCCCATATGCTTCGCCGCCTGGCTCCTATTCATGGGGTGTTTTACCCAAAAATTGCATAATTTTTGTGATTCCGACCTGTTTTGTGAAATCTGTTACATTCATCCAGCGTGTGGAATGACATCTGTTATTTCCCCATAAGTTACTTTAGATTAAGATAAAGAAGACATTAAAACCGACCTTCTCTGCTTACTGTGTCTAGGAGGTGCAGGCACTAAAAATAACAATATAGCTTCTGCTCAGAAACCCACTGAAAGGAGAATTACGAAACGAATGAAAAAAATTTTACTGCTTCTTGGAACTATGCTTTTATTTGCAGCCGTTTTAGTCGCCTGCGGAGGAAAGCCGGAACCAACAGCCGCCCCCACAGCTGCCCCTGTGGAGCAGACCCCCACACCCGAACCCGTTGTGGTTCCGAATCTCCAGGCTTGGGAAGCTTCAGCCCATAATGCTGTGGACACTGAACCTTTCCGTCACTGGGATGAGGAGGATCCCGCGGAAGTCCCCACCAGTTGCGCTCGGTGCCATACCAGCGCTGGTTATCAAGATTTTCTTGGCGCCGATGGTTCTGCGCCGAACGTCGTTGATGCTGCTGTCGCTGCAAAGGAAGCGCAGGGCATTCAGTGCATTACCTGCCATAACCCCGTTGCCTCAAATTTGAACGAAGTTGCCTTCCCCGGTTATGAACTCGATAAGGATGGCAATCCTGTTCCGTACGTTGTTAAGGGTTTTGGCAATGCATCGCGCTGCCTCGTCTGCCACCAGGGACGCGAATCCAAGGCGTCGGTAGATGCGCAAATCGCACAATTCAAAGCGGAAGACCCAGATGCCGTTGTTGCTCCGATCAAGGATGATAAAGGCAAGGATGTCAAATTCGGCTTCCGGAACATCCATTACTATGCCGCGGCTGCAACACTCTATGGTACCCAGGTTAAGGGTGGTTACGAGTATGATGGCAAGATCTACGATGCCAAACATGCTCATGTAGAAGGTTATGACACCTGTATTGGTTGCCACGATCCTCATACCCTCGAGGTGAAAGTTGACCAATGTGCCAATTGTCATGAAGGCGTGACAAGTGTTGATGACCTGAAGAACGTGCGCGTAGCTCAAGCCTCCGCCTGGGATTACGATGGCGATGGCAACAAAGAAGAAGGCATGTTCTACGAAATCCAGGGCTTGCAAGAAGCTTTGCTGGCTCAGATCCAAACCTATGCCAAGGATAAAGCTGGCGCTGAGATTCAGTATGATGCAGCCACGTATCCTTACTTCATGGGCGCCGATGGTAAGAATTATCCGAATTGGACACCCCGCCTGCTCAAGGCTGCCTACAATTACCAGGTCTCCATCAAGGATCCCGGTGCGTTCGCCCATGGCAACAAGTACATTGTCCAGTTGCTGCACGACTCAATTGAGGATCTTGGCGGTGATGTAAGCAAGTTCGCCCGCGACGATGCCGGTCACTTTGCTGGCAGTACAATGCCATTCCGTGACTGGGATGCTGAAGGCGAAGTTCCTTATGGCTGCGTGAAATGCCATACGGCAGACGGCCTACCCATGTTCCTCCAAAATGGTGGAACTACGGTTGTTTCAGCAACCGGTTCGACTCTCACCACCGGTGTTAGCTCGTTACCTGTTAGTAATGGTTTCAAATGCTCTACCTGTCACGATGAAGCCAATTGGCCGAATCGTTATGCAGTAGCATCCGTGACCTTCCCGAGTGGCAAGACTGTCAGTTTCGGTGGTAAGGATGCGGATGGCAAGTTCGTCGCTGATGACTCGAATCTTTGTATCGCCTGTCACCAAGGTCGTGAATCCACCGCCAGTGTGAACGCTGCGCTGCGCGGCAAGGAAGCCAATACCGTGGATGCCAAGATCAGTTTCAAAAACATCCACTACTTCGCTGCCGGTGCAACCTTGTTCGGCAACGATGTCCAGGGTGCCTATCAATACGAAGGCAAGGATTACGTTGGTCAAAATGTGACCCACCCGCTTAACAAGTGTAAAGACTGCCACGACGTCCATGCTCTCGAACCAAAAGTGGAAGCCTGCGCTGGTTGTCATGGTGGCGCCAAGCCCGAAGATATCCGCTTTAACACGGATACGACTGACTGGGACGGCGATGGTAATGTGACCGAAGGTATAGCTGGCGAAATCCAGACTCTCGCCGATGCCCTCTATACTCAAATCCAGGCCTATGCAACCGATCA
>JBKPQD010000051.1:0-2275 GCA_046733915.1 Chloroflexota bacterium | reverse complement strand
CGGCACCTTTGGAATTTGCAAAACCAAAATTTAGAGGCGCTCGAACGATAACAAGCTGCTTGTAAATCCGTTAGGAATATAAATATTGCTTGCACTGCCGATTCGAACATGCTATAATAGATCAACTCCCCAGTTATTCGACAGACGTTCATGATTGCCTGACCCGTTACACAGTGATTTAACCTGCACGGGGCGCGCCGATAAAAACTTGAGAAAAAATCCACATCTACCAACAACCTAAGGGTATTCACCAGCCTGCAAATCGCAAAGCTGGTCCATTCGTATTCTATGCCCACATCCCACCCAACGAGAAAAAATATGAAAATACTAGAACTTGAGAACGAACCACTTTCCAAACTTCGCGGAATGGCAAAGTCGCTGAATATTCCCAATGCCAGCCGCTTAAAGAAAGAATCGCTTGCGATGATGATCCGCGAAGCGGAGGCGCAGAAGGAAGGCATCGAGCTGCGCGGCGGCGTTTTGGAAATCATGAGCGAAGGCATCGGCTTCTTGCGATCCCCCAATTACAGAATTAGTGACCAGGATGTTTATGTCTCCCAGGCGCAACTCCGCCGGCATGACCTGCGAGCAGGCGACCTGGTGATCGGGCAGGTCCGTCCGCCGCGTGAGAGCGAACGACATTATGGTTTATTGAAGGTTGAATCGATCAACGGCGTAGATCCCGAAGAAGCATCCCGACGGCCCGTGTTTGAAAACCTTACCCCTATTTTCCCAGACAAACGATTTGACCTGGAAACCGACCATGACACCCTCGCACCACGATTGATCAATCTGATCGCACCTATTGGACGGGGACAACGAGGACTGATCGTTTCACCACCCAAGGCGGGAAAAACTACAATCCTGAAGCAAATTGCGAACTCTATTTCAACCAAATATCCTGACGTGCACTTGTTAGTTGCTTTGATCGGCGAGCGCCCGGAAGAAGTCACCGATATGGACCGCTCCGTGGATGCCGAAGTCGTCGCATCCACGTTCGATGAGCCGGTTACCTCCCACGTCCGCACGGCAGAGCTCGCCTTAGAGCGGGCTAAGAGGCTCGTTGAGATCGGTCGCCACGTGGTAATCTTGATGGACTCGATCACCCGTCTTGCCCGTGCTTATAATCTGGTTGTTAACCCTTCCGGACGCACCCTCTCAGGCGGTATGGATCCCTCGGCGCTCTACCCTCCCAAGCGCTTCTTCGGTGCGGCTCGCAATATCGAGGAAGGCGGATCGCTGACCATTATCGCGACCTGCCTCGTAGACACGGGCTCCCGCCTCGACGATGTGGTCTACGAAGAGTTCAAAGGCACCGGTAATATGGAATTGCTGCTCTCCCGTAAATTACAGGAACGCCGCATCTTCCCGGCTGTCGATATCGAGCGCTCGTCCACACGTCGCGAGGACTTATTGCTGGGTCCCGATTTGCTGCAGCGGGTTTGGCTGATGCGCCGCATGTATATCCAAATGGTCTCCCCGCAGCCGACGGGCGCCGGCATGGATCAATCCGTCGCTACGGAGGCCATTGTCACCCGGCTCGACCGGGCACGGAATAACCAGGAGTTCCTCGAAAATCTTGGAAGGGATGCGTAAGGCTCTTTCTGGCAGTGCGTAGTTCATCGTATCAAATGTCAAAACTTTCGTCGCTTTTCAATCAGAACCGGTTCGCGGTCATCAGCTGGGCTGTCACCCTTGCACTCGTGGCCGGGATGATTGGCGGCGCCCTAAAATGGAAGCAAATCTCCAGCGTGCGGGCGCTCGCGCCGATTCCCACCGCGGGTCCAAACAAAAATGCGCCGAATGTCAAGATGCCGCCTCTCATCAGCCCAGTAGCGTTCCAATCTATCGAACGGGAAATCCAGCTCAAGACGAGCGTTCCTGCCGACAAGCCACGCTACAAAGTGGAAGATTATCGCGTCGCGAGTGGCGACTCTGTTTTTGCCATTGCGGAATCTTTTAAACTTAAACCAGAAACTATTCTCTGGGCAAACTACGACGTTCTGCAAGATACCCCGGATAGCTTGCGACCGGGGCAGATATTAAAAATTCCGCCTACGGATGGTATTTATTATCAGTGGAAGGAAGAGGATACGCTCGAAGGGGTAGCCGAAGAATACAAAACTACAGTGGATGATATTCTCAATTACCCAGGCAACGATATTGATCTGACGAACCCTAAAATTGACTCAGGTTCCTGGGTGATGCTGCCAGGTGGCCAGCGTGAGTTCGTACAGTGGCTTGTGCCAACCGTTGCCAAAGGAAAATCGGGAAC
>JBKPQD010000050.1:0-4938 GCA_046733915.1 Chloroflexota bacterium | reverse complement strand
GACGAAATCCTTGATCGTCGCAGGACCATGGCTCCTAAAGTATCGGCGGGTGAGCTCAGCAACTGCTTCATCACGTTGCAAAGTCCTCTGTTCAGTCACCTGCTCCTCGAGCAGGGCATAGGTAAATTGTTTGCCAAGCCTGGCTCCGCTACAGACAACTCCGTCCAGCTCGGCGTGCATCATCAAGTGACCGAGCCGCAGTTCGTCGGTGTTGATTCTCTCTCTTTGAAGCGCGGCTCCGAGGTCCGCGCGGGTCAACTGTTTCCCACCGCGCAATGCTTTTGTCAAAACTTCGTTGCTTTTGTTAAATATCTCTTTGTCCAATTCTAGCTGGCGATCCATAAAACCAATCTGTGTACGGACCCGGGGCGCAGTCAGTTCCAGCATCCAGCGGATATCTGTCGGTGTGACAAAATGCCAGGTGGGGCGCAAAATATGTGTGCGCAGGATGGAACCTTCTGCAAAGGCGCGCTCCACGTCCGCTTCGCTTAGACCGTTTGTGCGAAGTCCGATTGCCCATTTTGCGCCGGCAAAATCCTGAGACTGGACCGCGCCCAGCCAGTCCACTACTTCGGCTGGCTGGGTAAAATCTGTTTGCGATAAATGTTGGTTGTGTAACCGGTGAAGAGCAATGTCTAAACTCATATGGTTTCCGCTCACGCTAAAGATCCATAGCAAATAGCTTTAGTTCGATGTCATCCTCCGATAATCGGACCATCTTTTCAAACTTCATACCGATCTTTTCGAGCACACGGATGGATGCAGCATTCTGCGGGTCGGTAATGGCGACGATCCGTTTCAAGCCGATCACATCTCGCCCATAATGTTTGACGGCTAAGGCCGCTTCAACGGCATAACCCTTGGACCAAAAGCTGGGAAGGAATGCATAGCCGATATCTACGTTGTCGAGCGTGCTGCGCCGGATCAAACCACACATGCCGATCGACTCGCCAGTTTCCTTCAACGCAACGAGAAAGAGGCCGAATCCATGTTGGGTATAACTCGCAACCGGACCGTTCTGGATATATAACTTTGCTCCTTCCAGGGACCGTATCTTGCGATCGCCGATATTCTGAATGAAAGATGGCTCATTCAATAGCTTGAGGATAAACCCCGCGTCCTCATCGGAGAAATGGCGAAGAATCAGACGGTCGGATTGGAGGACGTTCAATATCGTGGTTCCTCATTTCCTTCCGCGGTCGACAACTGCCTTGACCAGTTTCACAGCAATGCCTCCACCGGGCACCAACAAACCCACGGCATCGGCGGTCACATCGAAGAATAGCTCGCGGCTCAAAATCCCCTTGATGTCGTCGCTCCATTTACGGCCGCCGGTGCGGCTGTCTCCCAGGAGAGCATCAAACTCCACCACGACATGTTTTCCCTTGCTCACCCATTCATATTCGAACGCGTAGACCGGCCGAAAGTTCAGCTCCAGTGCTTCGATATCCACGCGCTCGTCGTGAATGATCTGTGCCTTACTGACCGGTTGGACGACTTCGCTCATCACCTGCCGGATGATGGCACTCGCCTTCATTTGGGCAGGCACAATCAACACGCCCTCCAGAGCAAAATGTTCTAGGTCGGTGATCTCCGTTTTGCTGAACTTTTGAAAACGATTGAGGTCAAATTTTTGACCGCTGAGGCCATCAAAGAAATGGGTCACATGCTGCTCTTCCACACAGTGTTCGATGCCGTTCACCGTGAAGGAAGGCGTCCGCGTGGAATTCAAGCGCAGCCTATGTCCAAAGATTGTAACCTCCTGCACTTCCTCGCCTTTGACCTGGACGGTGTAGATCTGTTGGCGGTCATACGATGTATGACTTGTAGCCGTTATCATCCAAAACGGTTCCAGGCGATTTTCGACCGAAACAAGCTGGATGTCAGCCGGATTCGGACGCGTGATCAGCGTCCCAAACATCCCGGCGACGAGGGCCGTCTTCTTCTTTTCGATCCGATCGCGGGCAGCATCGAGAGAAAATTGTGGAATAAAATGATACGCATGCTCTTCAGCAAGGCTGATTTCCATCGAGACTCCTGTTTGTTGTATGGGGAATTGGCTGTGAAAGTGGCGGGTGTTGAAGCGCTATTATAGACCTGTTTCCATGCCAGGGTGTACATCCATCGTTTCCTACCAAAATCCCTCGTGCACAGCTTTCGCCTCAGCGTCCAGCTCGAGCGCCGGTCCCTCTACTGCCATCAGTCGCTGACTCCGTCCGAAGACTTCGCGGCACGGAAGCAATAAATGGTCCGGGGACGGACTCGCGATCTCATACAAGCCCGCTTCACTTAACGCGTATACGACTCGTCGTACATTTCCCCAATGGATCGCGCCGGCGCACATCGCGCAGGGTTCTGTGCTTGTGTACAACGTACAGAGCGCCAGTTTCTCTGGAGCGAATTGTTGTGAAGAAAGCCGCATCAAATTGGTCTCGGCATGACCGGTGCAATCCCGTTCGGTGACGACTGTATTCTCTGCTTCTAACAGGATCTGGTTGTTTTCATCCACCAGGACCGCCCCAAAGGGATGGTTGCCATGGTTTCGCGCAGCGTGCGCGACACGGATAGCTCTTCGAAGATGTTCGAGATCGATGGAATTCATAGCGAGCTCCTATTCATGATTCTGACTCGATCAGGGTTCCGCCCCAGGCGGCCGGATCAATATCCGCAATTGTCTCGGAGAATGTCCAGCGGTGGCCACCGATATCTTCCACTGTGAATTGCCGTTCCCCAAAGGGATGGTCCGCTGGTGGATGAATGACCCGTGCACCTATAGATTTGGCCTGTTCATAGAGGCTGTCGACCTCCTCCACATGAACCATAATCGAAAAGGATGGATCGGAATCATTCCCTTCAATCACAACAATAGAACTATCACCGAATGAAAGTTGAAAGCGGTGATTTCCAATTTGGAGACGTTTCTTAAAGCCAAAGGCACGGCAAAGCCAATCAGCTGCCTGATTGATGTCCGCGTATGGAATTTCCGGAATAATTACCCCGGGAGGCATGGAACGATTTTTAACCACAAATTCTTCTCCTCACGATATCGATATTGCTGACCTCCGGCTAAGTCTATCAGCATTTATAATTGATAGAGCCAATTCGTCTCAAGATAGGAATCATAAATCGAAAATCCATGACTACTCTAATCGAATGCATCCCTAACTTTTCGGAAGCACGAAGACCCGAAATTATCGACCAGATTGCCGCGGCGATTACTTCCGTCGAAGGTGCGCGATTGCTTGATCGTTCCTCTGACTTCGACCACAACCGGACCGTTTTAACCTTTGCAGGTTCTCCATTCGCTGTGGAGGAAGCTGCCTTCCGCGCCATCAAGACCGCAGCGGAGTTGATTGACCTCAACAACCATACCGGGGAACATCCGCGCATCGGTGCCACGGATGTGTGTCCGTTCGTGCCGCTCTCGGAGGCGACGATGGAGGAATGCGTGGCGATCGCCAAACGGTTGGGTCAACGCGTCGGGAGCGAGCTTGGTATCCCCGTCTATTTATACGAAGCAGCAGCTACGCGGCCCGAGAGGACGAACCTGGAGAGTATCCGTAAAGGTCAATACGAGGGGCTCAAGGCCGAAATCGAATCAAATCCCGAACGCATTCCGGATTTTGGTCCGGCAAAGTTAGGCGCGGCTGGCGCCACCGTGATCGGCGCGCGCAATCCGCTCATTGCATTCAATATTTATCTGACGACCAGCGATGTGGATGTAGCCAAGAAGATTGCGAAGGCAATTCGCCAGTCCTCGGGTGGATTCCGTTATGTCAAAGGACTGGGTATGTTAGTCGAGGGCCGCGCCCAGGTCTCGATGAACCTGACTAACTTTCATGAGACGCCTGTCGCGCGTGTGGTGGAGATGGTCCGCCGTGAGGCACAGCGTTATGGAGTCGGAATCCACCACAGCGAATTGGTGGGGCTCAGCCCGCAGGAAGCTCTCACGGATGCTGCCATCTGGTATATGCAACTCGATCAGTTTGACAAGAGTCAGATCTTGGAATCCCGTCTATATGAATCGGGTGCATCCGCTTCGCAGCCAGCCGATAACCGCCCGTCTTTCCTCGAAGAATTAGCTGCCCCGACACCGACTCCCGGTGGCGGCTCCGCGGCTGCCTATGCCGGCGCGATGGGCGCGGGACTCATTGCCATGGTGGCGGCATTGACGATCGGCAAAAAGAAATATGCCGACGTGGAAGCAGAAATGCAGGCGGTTCGAGTCGTCGCCGAAAAGCTTCGTAAAGAATTAACGCAAGCCGTGGATGATGATTCCGCAGCATTTGAAGCACTGATGGGAACCTATAGACTTCCCAAGGAGACCGAGGAGGAGAAATCCGCCCGTAGCGCGGCAATCGTCGGTGCTACCTTAAACGCAGCCAATATTCCCTTGCACGTTGCGGAAGATGTCACCAAGGTGATGGAACTCGCCCTGAAGTGCGTAAAGAAAGCCAATGTTAACGCTATCAGCGATGCGATGTCTGGTTTTTCGTTGTGCCGCGCCTCTTTGACGGCTGCCGGTTATAACGTCAAGATCAATCTAAACACGTTGGAAGATAAATCGATGGGGGAAAAGATGTTGAATGAGTTAAAAGTCTATGAAGCCAAAGCAGATGACCTCGAAAAAGAAATCCGCCAGGTGATGAGCGAGCGCGGAGGCATATAACGATCCGCTTTTCATTGGCAGGAGAGTCGGGTTTCTCGCAATGAACGCAACCAATTTATGAAGCACGCCTCCCGGTTTTTTCTGATCTTGTTCCTGCTAGAATCTTGTGCCCCTGTTCAGGCTCCTCAGCTACTTCCAACACCCACAACAACGCCGGTTGTTTCTATGTCTACATCGACAGCCGTACCTTCCACGCAAACGCCAACAGAGACGGTGACGCAGATCGTACCTACTCGTACAACTGTGCCTGTGATCTGTGATCCTTATAC
>JBKPQD010000049.1:0-6532 GCA_046733915.1 Chloroflexota bacterium | reverse complement strand
TCTGACAGAAGTGTAAATCCTGCGTGCTATAATGCGCACCTGGCAAACTATGTCATGAAAAACATCTTCTATTCTGTATTAATCACTTCTATGCTCCTGGGTACCCTCTCGAACGATTGGGTCAAAGCACAAACAAACGGTTCGGAGGACGAACCGGATAGTGGCGCAGTTGTCTGCGCGCCAGATGTAGATCTGGAGAATCCCGAGGATTGTCTGCCTCTTGGACCCACGGTTTATCTGGCCGAATTGGCAAGGCTGGGACTTACAATTCCCGAGCGACCGCTACCGGCATTCCAACCGGACAAAGGGCTGGTTCCGCTTCCCTATCGCTATTTCAAGCTGGAGCAGGATTCGGTCCCCGTCCTGAGCGAACCGGCCGGCAACGACATTGGACAAGCGTTCCAGCCCGGCTTTGTCTATGTGTCTTACATTGACCGCGTGGATACAGGTCATGGCATTTACTATATGCTGGAGTCCGGCGGTTGGATTCCAGGGAAAGGTTCGCGAATCGGAGAGTACTCCTCCTTTCAAGGGCTGGAATTCAAGTCGACGCCGGACCGGGCGTTCGCGTGGCCCTTGCCTTTTTATACAGATCGGGTTCCCGTTTATAGCGCTCCGGGTTACAACGCACCACTCGTGAATCGGATCTTGTATCCCTATATCAATATTGTCCAGGTCTACGATACGAAATCAGCAAATGGCGTAGACTGGAATATGATCGGTCCCGATCAATGGGTAGAAGCGCGCATTCTGGCGATGGTGAATCCAAATCCTGCTCCCCCGGAAGGCGTCTCCAGCGGGCGTTGGATCGACATCGATCTAGCCGAGCAGACGCTGGCCGTCTATGACAACAACCAGTTGGTTTTTGCTACCGTCATCGCCAGTGGATTGGAACCGTTCTGGACGCGCCCGGGTCTCTTCCAGATCTATCAGAAAAAAGAGACCGAGACCATGCGAAACAATGATCCCACCGATTATTATTACCTGGATAACGTCCCCTGGACAATGTATTTTGATAAAGCACGCGCCTTACATGGAGCGTACTGGCGCACACGCTTTGGGTACCCTCAATCCCATGGATGTGTGAACCTGTCGGTTGGCGATGCGCACTGGCTGTTCAATTGGGCACATGAAGGCGATTATGTATACGTACACGATCCTTCCGGATTAACTCCCACAGACCCGGCACTTTATCATGATTGGGCGTACTGATATTGACACCTTGTACTGCGCATGGTAAACTCCTGCCCGCTTGTCCCGCAAAGCGGGATGGCGCTACGGCGCTCAATTGGAAGTACTGGTCCCGTGGTGTAGCGGCCAAACATGCGGCCCTGTCAAGGCCGAGATCGCGGGTTCGAATCCCGTCGGGACCGCAAGATGCAGAACAAGAAATCGACCTCTTTTGAGGTCGATTTTTTGTTATTTCGCTTCAAACATCTCTTAATAATAAGCACTATACTAGTGTCCGGTCGCGCACTCCATGAATCAGAATGCTTTGTCGAACCCGCGATCCAAATGCTTAGTAATCTCCTGATTTGGATTTGGAGCGTAGCTGGCTATGTCCATGGTAATGAAAGAATGAATCGTTATGATCTCCATCAGTAGAGGGTCTATCATACAGAATCCGTGCCAAATCCGCATGCCACCCGCTGATTAGACACCCCCGAACGCCGAGAAACCACCGTCAATGGGGATCACAACGCCTGTGACAAAAGAAGCTGCCGGGGAAATAAGCCATAATGTGGTGCCCAGCAGGTCTTCGGGAGTCCCGAAACGGTTCATGGGAGTATGAGTCAGAATGGATTGACCGCGTGGGGTTAAGCTGCCGTCCTCATTCAATAACAATCGTCGATTTTGCTCACCAACAAAAAATCCGGGCGCGATCGCATTAACGCGGATACGTGACGAATAGTTCTGCGCCATGTGAACAGCCAGCCATTGCGTGAAGTTATTGATCGCGGCCTTCGCAGCCGAATAGGCGGGGATACGCGTGAGCGGTCGAAAGGCATTCATAGAGGAGATGTTGAGAATCACACCTTCCCCACGCTCCGCCATCACACGTCCAAAGACCTGACACGGCAATATTGTGCCAAGCAAATTCAGATCGCCCACATGATGCAGGGCATCCAGCGGCAGATCGAAGAAGGAAAGATCGGGCTGAGTTGTTGCGGCAGGATGATTGCCACCAGCTGCATTAATCAGAATATCGACTGCGCCGAGCTCTGCCTGGATTGTTTCGTTGGCCCGCTGCAGCGACTCTGGATCCAACACATCACCATAAACATGCAGCGCCCGTCCTTTCACCGATTTAAAATGTTCTGCTCTCGACATCTCCCCTTTTTCGTGGCTACGGCTCAAAACAACTACATTAGCGTTGCACTGTGCAAGCGTAGCGACAATTTCCCGGGCCAGCACGCCGGTCCCTCCGGTGACCAATGCAGTGCGTCCACTAAAATCATATAAAGATCGAAGCTCGTCTAGATTCATGCGGGTGTCTGGAGCAATTGTAAATGCTTTTCAAAATGCGTTCGTAATCCTTCGAGGTAGGCAATCTCATGTTTCACGAGTGCATGTTTTATTTCCGTGCCAAACTTCGCCAGGGCGGAGCCAAACGTGACGTGCAACATTTCGCGTGCATGAAAATGATCCAGCAAGGACGGCAGATCCGCTGATGATGGTAACTCATCCAATTGTGCCGAAACATGGTAGGTCCGTTTATCGGTTTCATAGTGCTCGCAGCCAAGCTCATAGATCTTCAAAAACAAGTCCGGCGTATATTTTGCCAGCACACGCAGCGCCTCCAGATAGCTTGTCCCGGCGGTCTTGACATGAATCCGCTCACCCCAATACTTGACAATTAATGGATAGACACTGAACTTATCGGAGCCGGAATGCAAACTGAGCTTGTAATTTCCAAAGTGAGCTGTCACGGCGGCATGCTTTGCCAGCTCCGCACCTAAGGCATCCAGATTGCCGATGTAATCCACGCCTTTTTCGAAGCGACCGATGAAACGTGGAGCGAGCGAGGTAAACCGTACGCCGAGACGCGTCAGCTCGTGGGCAATAAAATAATGCTCGAGCGCTGTAGTCGGCGAATCGGTTTCATCCACGGAGACTTCAAAGTCAAACGTATCTTTCAATTCCGCCAATCGCTGGAACATCGTGGCCGTGTGCTGGATGGCGTTACTATACTTGACCATCGCCCTCATCAATGACTCTTGATCGAATTGTCCCCAGGTCTGCTCACTCTCCGGTAAATACAAAGCCGATACTCCATCCCAGTTGAGTGTTGCAACCTTCTTTTTTAGTTGTTCAAGTGAATCGGTATCCGCTGCGTTATCAACGTGTTCACCGGGATCCACGGTGAAGAACGTATAGCCCGCCTCGACGAAGGGCGGCAGATCATTCACAGTCTTGAGATGATCGGCATCCGCACCCCAGGGCAGGTCCCATCCTGCAGCATCCACCGCGCGTTTCGCCGCGTCCATCACCTGTTGAGGCGTTTGTCCCGTGCGGGCGTTCTCACGAACCGATTGCTGGGCAAAGATCGGTGCAAATTTTCCGCCTGCGGCGCGCACCGCTACAATATGACCCGGCGTGGCCAGCCCCAGTCGGTCCCCAAAGCCAAAAGAAGAAGTAAGAGCAAGAGGCTTAAGCATGAGCTTTTTTATGGGGGTGGTTGCAGCAGCTCTAACGTAATTCCATCCGGGTCGGTGAAGTAAATTGTATATCCGCCTTTGTTTACGCCAGCCTCGATCGCGATCGGCTGATCGGCTTTGAACCGCACGCCAAGCTCTGTCAGCCGCTTGAATTCGGCATGAATGTCATCCACGATGAATGCCCAATGACCCACACCGGTGCGGTTGGTATCCAGAGGGATATCCTCGCCGCGCGGGTGAATATATTCCACCAGCTCAATATGATGACGTGAGATCGGAATCGTCTGGCCGGGCACACGTAATTGAGCCACCTTGAGATGCGCGTCGGGATAGCCGACCAGCTTGCTGGTGTATTCATTGTGCTGGACCTGGTCGCGCACAAATTCCAACCCCAGCACTTCCGTATACCACTTGACTGATTCATCGATATTACGGACGGTGAAGGAAACGTGCCAGAATCCGCAGATCATTGTAGTACCTCTTGTACCTTTTTTTCCATCAGCAGCAGGCACTCCTTTGGGGTTCGCTTCCCCGTGAGCGCTTCTTGAACACCGATCCACAAAATGTCTTCGATAAATGGATATTTCGCGAACTTGGGAGGGATCATTGCATAATGGTTGATGGTCTCTTCGAGAGCCGCCATTCGCCGCGCATCACGTTCCGATGGAGTTGACCTCATTTTTTCAAATACGCTCTGGCGCACCGGTGTATGTCCTTCCACGCTTGCCTCGTACCACTGCACATCTGCGCCGGTGAGATATTTCGCCAGCGCCAATCCGCCCTCCGGATCGCGCGCCGCTTTCGGGATCGCAAAGCTGTGGCTGCTCGCGTACGATTTGCGGATTCCCGCCGGGCCCACTGGATAGACCGCCACATCGAACTGGTCGAACACCGCGCAACTTTCCCGCTTTTGATACAGTCCGTAGAATCCGGGCCATTCGCCGATCATCAACACATCTCCTCGGCGGAAACGGTCGGAGATCTCATCGTAATACCAGTTCTCGGTCAGGTCCGCGGGAGTTACGCGTTCGATGGTGTGCAGGCGATGTAGAAAGTTCAGCGCCCACTCGCCTGCTTCACTGTTAAACGTGGGTCGCAGGTCATCGTCAAAGAGATCACCGCCGGCCATGCCTAACATCTCATAGAACGTTCCAAACAAGCCCGAATGACGCCCGGGAAACGCAAAGCCATAAAACCCCTCGCGTTTGTGTTGGATCATTTGCGCCGCGGCTTCCTCCCATGTCTGCGGCGCGGAAATCAGATCGGCACGGTAAAAAAGTAAACGAGCATCCAGGTTGCGCGGCAACTGCATCAACTTGCCTTGGATCCTGCATAAATCAAGCACACGCGGGACAAAATCCTTTAATTCCTCCGAGCTCACAAAATCATCCAAAGACAGCAAGTGCTCGGCCTGCGAGGGAGAATACTTTGTATGAGTCGAAATGAGGTCGTAGCAGCCATGCTCTGTTCCCAGATCATTCGCCATTCGTTCGTTCAATTCGACATGCGGCAGACGCACGTCGACATGCAGACGGTAGCCAGTTTGCGCTTCGAATTTTGGCAGCAGTTCCAGCAGGCCGTCATATTGTGGTCCACCAATCAGGGCAAGATGTAATTCTTTCATCAGAACATCGCCTCCACAGCACGGACAATATCCTCAGTTTGCGGCAGGACAGCATTCTCCAACGGCTCCGCCACGGGAATCGGGACATGCTTGGCTCCCAACCGACGGGCAGGTTGGATCAGTCGATCGGGAGCCTGCTCCCCCACCCGGGCAATGATCTCCGCGCCCAATCCGCAATTGCTATGCGACTCATGTACGACGAGCAAACGTCCGGTTCCCCTGATCGACTCGAGAATAGTATCCATATCGAGCGGTTCGATCGTCCTCAAGTCAATGACTTCGGCTTCGATCCCCTGCCGCGCAAGTTGTTCCGCCGCTTCCAGAGCGAATAACATTGTGCGTGAATACGACACGATCGAGATGTCTCTTCCATCGCGTTTGATTTCTGCCTTGCCGATGGGAATGGAATACTCGTCGTCTGGGACATCCCCTTTCGTGTTGTAGAGTAATTTGTGCTCGATAAACATGACCGGGTTTCCGTCGCGGATGCTGCTCTTCAGCAACCCTTTGGCATCCGCGGGCGTGGATGGCGCCACAACGATCAGACCCGGTACCTGTGCAAACCACGACTCAAAAGACTGTGAATGCTGCGCCCCGTTGCCGCGTCCGCCGCCCTGTTGGGCACGAATCACGATCGGAACAGATACAGTCCCGCCGGCCATATAGCGCAGCTTCGCGGCCTGGTTGACGATCTGATCTGCAGCCACTAACGCAAAATCCATGAATAGTAATTCTACAACGGGCCGCATCCCAGCCAGTGCCGCGCCGATGCCGAGTCCCACAAATGCCGATTCGCTGATCGGGGTATCGCGCACGCGATCAGCGCCAAACTCATCGATCAGATCCTTCGTCACACGAAAGATGCCGCCGTGGTGGCCGATATCTTCCCCCATCAAGAAGACACGTGGGTCGGCTTTCATCTCTTCGCGCAGCGCTTCGTTCAATGCTTGTGCATAGGTTATGGTTGGCATAAGTGATTCACCTAAATAAATACGTCCGTAAATGCATCGGCGGGTTCAGGGAATGCGCTCGAGTCGGCAAATTCCAGAGCATCTGTGATGATCGATTCAGCTTCCCTATCGAGGCGAGCTAAATCGGCATCGTCACATCCAAGTTCGATCAAACGCCGTCCCAGCCGCAGAATCGGTTCATCCTCGCGAGCCTTGGCTACCTCTTCTTTTGTGCGATAGATTTCCGGGTCACCCATCATGTGTCCCCAAAGGCGATAGGTCATCGCTTCGATATATAT
>JBKPQD010000048.1:0-5355 GCA_046733915.1 Chloroflexota bacterium | reverse complement strand
CCCTAACATGTACAAGATCGCCGGGGAGCTCACCAGCACGGTTTTTCATGTTGCAGCACGTGCCATAGCGGCTCATGCTCTTTCCATTTATGGTGATCACCAGGATGTGATGGCAGTCCGTCAGACAGGCTGGGCCCTGCTTTCCTCCGGCTCGGTGCAGGAAGCTCATGACTTTGCTGCCATCGCAATGGCTGCTACTCTTAAGGCGCGCGTCCCATTCCTACACTTTTTTGACGGGTTCCGAACCTCCCATGAGGTGAATAAGATTTTGCAGTTGTCGGATGAAGACCTCCGCTCTCTTGTGGACGATGACTTGGTCCGCGCTCATCGTGCGCGTGCTCTGAATCCGAACAAGCCGGTCCTGCGGGGCTCTGCACAAAACCCCGATGTCTATTTCCAGATGCGTGAAGCCGTGAACCCCTACTATGAAGCTGTCCCTGGGATTGCGCAGGAAGCCATGGATAAATTCGCCAAAGTGACGGGCCGTCACTATAATCTGTTCGATTACTATGGCGATCCGAATGCGGAACGCGTGGTTGTGATAATGGGTTCCGGTGGTGAGACTGCGGTCGAAACAGTCAAGTATCTGGCTGCCAAAGGTGAAAAGGTAGGCGCTGTACTAGTAAGATTGTATCGCCCCTTCTCTGTGGAACACTTTACGAAGGCTTTGCCGAAGAGCGTGCGGTCCATCGCGGTACTCGACCGTACAAAGGAACCCGGAGCTTCCGGTGAGCCTCTCTATCTCGATATAGTTAACGCGTTGGTTGAGGGACAGAGACCAAACGTCAAAGTAATTGGTGGACGCTATGGCCTTTCCTCGAAAGAATTTACACCGGCAATGGTCAAAGCCACTTTAGACGAGCTGTGTAAGGATGACCCGAAGACCCACTTCACAGTCGGCATCAACGACGATGTGGCGCACACCAGCCTGGATTTTGATCCAAACTTCATTATTGAACCCGAAGGCGTTGTGAGTTGTGTTTTCTTCGGTCTCGGCGCCGACGGAACGGTTGGCGCAAACAAGAACTCGATCAAGATCATCGGCGAAGAGACGGATAACTTTGCCCAGGGCTACTTCTATTACGACTCGAAGAAATCAGGCACAGTCACGATGTCCCACTTACGGTTCGGTCCACAACCGATCCGCGCTCCGTATCTTGTCGAGCTGGGCCAGGCAAATTTTGTTGCCTGTCACCAATTTTCGTTCCTTGAGCGCGTGGATATGCTCAAGTATGCTAAGAAAGGCGCGACCTTCCTGCTCAACAGTCTCTATGGTCCTGATGAAGTATGGAGTTTCCTCCCCGTCGAAGTACAGAAGGATATCATCGAGAAAGAACTCAAGTTCTATGTGATCAACGGCTACGAAGTTGCTGAAAAGACCGGCATGGGCGGACGGATGAACACCATCATGCAGACAGCCTTCTTCGCCATCAGCGGAATTCTCCCTCGTGAAGCTGCGATTGCCGAAATTAAGCATTCGATTGAAAAGAGCTACGGTAAGCGCGGGGAAGCAGTCGTCAAGAAGAATTTCGATGCAGTCGATAGCACGCTCGCAAATCTGTATGAGGTTGCCATTCCGGCGGAGATTACCTCTACGATCACACGCCGGCAATCAGTCCCAAGTGAAGCGCCGGAGTTTGTCCGCAATGTGCTTGGCGAGATCATCGCTGCCAACGGCGATAACATCCCTGTCTCTGCATTCCCGGTTGACGGAACCTTCCCTACCGGCACGACGCAATGGGAGAAGCGCAACATTGCCCTCGAAATCCCCGTCTGGGACGAGAAGCTTTGTATTCAATGTGGCAAATGCGTGATGGTGTGTCCACATGCCGTCATTCGTCACAAAGTGTATGATGAAAAGCTGTTAGTGAATGCTCCCGATACATTCAAGAACATGCCGTCAAAATTCAAAGAATTTTCCCCTGGCTATGCTTACACAGTGCAAGTTGCTCCGGAAGACTGCACAGGGTGTACCCTGTGCGTGGAAGTCTGCCCAGTAAAGGATAAGACCCAGGTCGGACGTAAAGCCATCAATATGGCTCCGCAGCCACCTCTCCGTGAGCAGGAAGCAAAAAACTGGGACTTCTTCATGGAAATCCCCGATCTCGATCGTAAGTTGATCAATCCCTCCACGATCAAGAATTCACAATTGCTTCGTCCGTTATTTGAGTTCAGCGGTGCTTGTGCCGGCTGTGGTGAGACTCCTTACGTAAAGCTGGTCTCTCAGTTGTTTGGTGACCGTGCAATTGTTGCCAATGCGACCGGCTGTTCTTCTATCTACGGTGGCAATCTTCCCACAACCCCATGGACCGTCGACTCTAAGGGACGCGGCCCCGCCTGGGCAAACTCGTTGTTTGAAGACAATGCCGAGTTCGGTTTAGGCATGAGACTGACTATCGATAAGCAGAATGAGTATGCCCGTGAGTTGCTCGGCTCGTTCGAAAAGGAACTCGGCAAAGAGTTCGTGAATGCAATTCTGAATGCCGATCAAAATGACGAAGCCAGCATCGATGCTCAGCGTGAGCGTATCACCGAGTTGAAGGAGAAGCTGAGTAAATCCGGCGACTCACGTGCGAAAGACCTAATCAGCCTCGCAGACAGCCTGATTAAGAAATCCGTGTGGATCATCGGAGGTGATGGCTGGGCGTACGATATCGGCTACGGTGGCCTTGACCATGTGCTCGCCAGTGGACGAAACGTAAATATCTTGGTACTCGATACGGAAGTCTATTCCAATACCGGCGGTCAGGCGAGCAAGTCCACGCCGCGCGCCGCAGTCGCCAAATTTGCTATGGGCGGCAAAGGCATGCCAAAGAAGGATCTGGGGCTGATCGCAATGTCCTACGGATATGTGTACGTTGCCCGTATTGCAATGGGCGCTAACGATCAGCAAACGCTGCGTGCCTTGCTGGAAGCTGAATCATACGACGGGCCATCGCTGATCATCGCCTACAGCCACTGTATTGCGCACGGCTACGATATGGCAAAAGGTTTGGAACAGCAGAAACTGGCAGTCCAATCCGGTCACTGGCCGATGTATCGTTACGATCCGCGTCTGCCAGAGCAGGGACAAAACCCGCTCATTATCGAATCGAAGGAGCCGACAATTTCGATCTCACAGTATGCTTATAACGAGACCCGCTATAAGATGCTTACCCAAATGGATGAAGTTCGGGCTGAGCAATTAATGCAGGAAGCCCAACATGATTCCAAGAGGCGCTGGACTCTCTATCAACAGATGGCTGCCATGCATTATGAAAATGGCAACAACGGACACAAGGAGTAGGGCATGACAAATCTTTCTACAACCTACCTTGGCCTGCACTTAAAGAACCCGATTGTGGCTTCGGCCTCTCCCCTCTCCAAAAGGCTTGACCGCGCAAAAAAACTGGATGCTGCAGGCATCGGCGCGATCGTAATGTATTCACTATTTGAGGAGCAGATTATCCAGGAAAGTCTTGAGCTTGACCATTATCTCTCTCGCGGCACTAATACCTATCCGGAGGCGCTGTCTTATCTTCCGGATGGTGGCATGTACGCGGTCAGCCCGGAGAAATACCTAAATCAGGTCGCTGGACTTAAGAAAGCAGTGGGTGTGCCTGTCATCGGGAGTTTGAACGGTGTCTCCAAAGGCGGCTGGACGAATTATGCCCGCAGAATTCAGGAAGCCGGTGCAGATGCGCTAGAACTCAATCTGTATTACATTCCCACAGACCTGGATGTCACGTCCAACGATATTGAAAATATGCAAGTGGAATTGGTGGCAGAAGTCAAATCTGCCATTACCATTCCCTTAGCGGTGAAGATCAGCCCTTTCATTACCTCTATTCCCAATTTTGCAAAACGACTTATGGAAGCAGGCGCGGATGGGCTGGTCCTGTTCAACCGGTTTTACCAACCTGACTTTGATCTAGAAGAATTGGAAATCGTCCACAGTTTAGACCTGAGTACCCCAGCAGAGATGAGACTTCCTTTGCGCTGGATTTCCATCCTGAGCGGCAAAATCAATACCGATTTTGCATTGACAAGTGGTGTCCACACTCACCTTGGTGTCCTAAAGGCCATGATGGCAGGCGCAAAAGTTGCGATGATGGCATCCAGCCTTCTTCATCACGGTGAGCAGTCAGTTGGTCAAATTTTGAGCGAGATTGAAGCATGGATGATTGATCACGAATACCAGTCCATCCAGCAAATGCAGGGAAGCATGAGTCAGAAAGCCGTGAAGGAACCTGCTGCATTTGAACGCGCGAATTATATGAAGGTGCTTGGCTCGTTCCGCGATCTTCCATAGAGAGGTCGATCTGCAGTAAATCAAAAAGGCTCTCGATATCGAGAGCCTTTATTTTGCATGAATGTATGGCGCTGTTATTCTTCAACAGGAGCTGGTGCAGTTTTACGCTGACGGAAGGTAATACGCGCGCGTGTCAAATCATAGGGAGACATTTCCATCGCTACGCGATCGCCAAGCAAAATACGAATATAATGCTTGCGCATTTTGCCTGAAAGGTAGGCTAAAACGACATGTCCATTATCCAGCTTGACACGGAATTGGGTTCCCGGTAAAGCTTCAATTACCACACCTTCTGCACGAATTTTATCTTCTTCCTTCGCCATACTTCCTCTTTCTATTCACCATCCTTGGTGAACGTGCGTCGCTTGATGCGACGGATTGCTTTCTTCTTCTCCATGCGGCGCTGTTCGCTCTTAGAGACAAACCAGCGTTTACGGCGAACAGTGCTCAACACCCCGCTTTTGACGACTTTCTTGCGAAAACGCTTGAGCAGAGAGTCCTGCGATTCGCCACTGCGTAAATTCACTCCTGCCAATGAAATTCACCTCCTTCCGCATGGAAGATCCCGACACAAAAAAATCGGCCGATGTGCAAACTCGGCCGAAAAGATTATTCAAAAACAAAGGTCAAAATGATCGACGATCCAAAAAGAACGTTTCACACTCCTATTTTGTAATCGGACAATTACATGTCCGTACCGAATCTGCTAACAAGATTATACATGATTCACACGGGAATGAAAAGATCCACGTGAAAATTTAAAAAGAAAAGCCCCTTGGCAATGACCTACTCTCCCGGGAGGTCGCCCTCCAAGTACCATCGGCGCTGACGGACTTAACTACCGGGTTCGGGATGTTACCGGGTGTACCCCCGTCGCTCCAATCACCAAGGGACTAATTCACACGTTAGTGCTGAACAGCAACTGAAAAGATTTCTTTGTGCGGAAGAGTAATAAGTTCTCCACATCACGGGATTCAGCCCTCGACCATTAGTACAACTTAGCTCAACACATTACTGCGCTTACACTTGTTGCCTATATAGCAGGTGGTCTACCTGCGGTCTTA
>JBKPQD010000047.1:0-2510 GCA_046733915.1 Chloroflexota bacterium | reverse complement strand
GGTCAGAAAAGCGGCACGGGCACGTATGCGTTCAGCCGCACCTTCCCCATCGTCCAGGACTGGAGCGACCTGGGCGGCTTGAGCTTCTGGTACTACGGACGCAACAGCAACAGGGATATTGGAATCAGCCTGGATAACAATCTGGCACCTTTAAGCAATCCTTCCGACTGGAGGATGGTCTGGAGCGACGAGTTTAACAGCAGAGCCGGCACGGCGCCTACTTCCAGCATATGGGGCAGAGAAGTGGGCGATGGCACGGTGAATGGCATCCCGGGCTGGGGCAATAGCGAGCTGGAATATTACACCGATGGCACAAGCAATGCTGCGACGGACGGTTTGGGAAACCTGAAAATCACAGTCAAAAAAGCGGATGGCTCCCTGCTCTGTTATTACGGACCATGCGAGTACACATCGGCACGGCTGCTCACGAAGAATCGTTTTGAGCTGGCGTATGGCCGCCTGGAAGCACGCATCAAGGTGCCGCAGGGTGCAGGCTTATGGCCGGCATTCTGGATGCTTGGCACCGATATCGACCAGGTCAATTGGCCGCAGACGGGCGAGATCGACGTCATGGAAAATGTGGGCCGCCTGCCCAACGAGGTATTCGGCACTCTGCATGGTCCGGGTTATTCCGGCGGCCAGAGCTACGGCGGCACCTACGATCTCGGCCAACCCGTGGGGAATGACTTCCACGTCTTTGCGGTGGAATGGCAACCGAATAAGATCGTCTGGACGATCGACGGCACTCCCTATTTTTCCGCAACGCCAAATGATGCGTTCCTACAGGGCAAGCAGTGGGTCTTCAATCATCCATTCTTTATCCTGATGAACGTGGCTGTGGGCGGTAACTTTGGTGGCGCAGTAGGAACAGATACAACCTTCCCCCAGAGCATGTCTGTCGACTATGTGCGCCTGTTCCAGACCAGGCCAAAGCCTGTATCCTTCCAGACATCGTTCCGGGATGATTTCTCAGGCTGGAAGCAGGTCAGCGTTCCCTTCTCCGCATTTCAAAATGCGGATGGTTATGTGCTCGATCTTGCGAAGGTCCAGACTCTGCGCTTCACCATCCCGGATGGTTTGAGCAAGCCTGTGTTTTTTGACCAGATTCGATTAAACGCCCCATGCGATGTGACGGTGGCAAACACCGCCGACAGTGGGCTTGGATCGCTGCGCAGGGCATTGAACAGCGTATGCGTCGGTGGCACGGTGCGCTTCTCCGAGGCGCTTGCCGGCCAGACGATCACTCTGCTCTCGGGTCCCTTGACTCTCGGTAAAAACGTGACGATCGACGGATCTGGCGCGCCGGGTTTGACGATCAGTGGGAACAGCACCGACCGCGTGTTCATTGTCAATGCGGGCACGACCGCGACGGTCAAACAACTGACCATCACCAAAGGCTATGGCTCCCAGCTGGCTGGCGGCATTCTTAACAATGGCTCGCTGACACTGGATCATGTGGCTGTCACGCAGAACACCATGGCAACGAATGCCGGTGACTACTGGCAAGGCGGCGGCGGTATTTATAACGGCGATGGCGCGACACTCAATCTCACCGATAGCAGTGTGACGAACAATCAGGCGGGTTGGTCGGGCGGTGGCGTTTATTCGTTCTTCCATACTACAACCAATATCCTGCGCAGCACGATCAGCGGCAATGTGTCCAACGATGTTGGTGGCGCGATCCGCTCCCTCGGCAATATGACGATTACCAACAGCACGATCAGTGGAAACACGGCAACGGGCTGGCATGGGGGTGCGATCTTCCAGACCGACGGCAACATCACGATCACCAATTCCACCATTGCCAACAACATCGCCCCGGACTGGGCTCCATCCACCCTGTTCATCGGTCAATTCGGCGGCGGCTTCGTGCCCACCCTGACCCTGACCAACACGATCATCACCGGCAACCACTGGTATGCCTGCGAAAAATTTGCCTCCGGCACCGTTGGCAACCTTGTTTCGGGCGGCAACAACCTGGTCCAGGACGATAGCTGCAACCCGGTGACTGGCGACCTGATCAACGGTGCTGCTGGGATTGGTCCGCTGGCCAATAACGGTGGTCCAACCCTGACGCATGCCTTGTTGCCCGGTAGCCCGGCGATCGACGCCGCGAAGGATGCAGTCTGTCCCGCGACCGATCAACGTGGAGTTGCCCGTCCGCAGGGCGCTCATTGTGACATTGGATCGTACGAAGCTCCCTAAGAACGAGCTGTAGTTCGACACAACAATACGCTTTTGATGATTGCAGTTCAGCCGAAAAGGACGGGATGAGATGTTCCCGTCCTTTTTCCTAATCCTGCTTGGCCTCATGGCATCCCCTGGAACGTAGCGACGATCTGGTTGGGTATTGTGACCCCTTCCCGTCCGTGCGTAGCCCCACGGAGCCCTGCAAAGTGGGTTCCCCAACTAACAATCAGATTGGCCCTTATCCCCTAAAGGGGACTTTCCCCAAAGGGGACCTTCGGCAGGATGCTTCATGAATTTATTCTTTCGTTGTGGCAGTCATC
>JBKPQD010000046.1:0-5435 GCA_046733915.1 Chloroflexota bacterium | reverse complement strand
CGCCTCTGGCAGTATGAGATGTTCCTGCCGATCACGACGATCGGCAAAGTGAACGATCTCGACGAAGCGATGAAGATTGCCAATAACGTCAACTACGGTCTTACGGCGGGCTTCTACGGGTCTGCCAAGGAGACCGATTGGTTCTTCGATAACATCGAAGCCGGCGTGACGTATGCCAACCGTCCGCAAGGTGCCACGACCGGTGCCTGGCCGGGTTTCCAGCCGTTCGGTGGTTGGAAGGGTTCGGGCGCGACCGGCAAAAATGGCGGTGGTTATTACTACGTCCAGCTTTATATGCACGAGCAGATCCGCACGTTGGTCAAACCTGCCCGCGCCAATGGCAAGAACCCGGTAAAGAAACTCGTCAAGAAAATCACGCCGAAGAAAAAAGTCGCAGCCAAGCGCAAATAAATTTCCTCACCCTTTTCCCCTCTCCCTTTCGGGAGAGGGGACTTTTAAAGATAACGCCATGCCCTGGGATCCCAACCAATATCACAAATTTCAAGCACAGCGCTCGGCGCCATTTTATGATCTGCTCGCACTGGTCGAAAAACGCCCAAATCTCAAGGTTGTGGATCTGGGATGCGGCACCGGCGAGCTGACTCGCCAACTCGCGGATCTACTTCCGAATAGCGTTGTCACGGGGCTCGACTCGTCGCCGCAAATGTTGGAAAAAGCCGCTTCTTACGCAAGCTCAAACTTGCGCTTTGCACAGGGAGATCAAACCCAGCTGAGCGGCGAGTGGGATCTCATATTTAGCAACGCGGCATTGCATTGGTCGGAAAATCACGCAGAGTTGATTCCGAGCCTATACCGGTTGTTAAATCCGGGGGGCCAAATCGCAGTACAAGTCCCATCCAATTTCAATCATATCTCGCACCAGATCATCCGTGAGACGGCAAGCGAAGAACCGTTCCGGTCTCTCTTGCAGGGATTCATCCGCTACGCGCCCGTGCTCTCGATTGACCAGTACGCCCAAATCCTGTTCGATTGTGGTGCGGAAAATATCGTCGCCTTCGAAAAGGTGTATGCCCACATTCTGGAGGATTCAGAGGCTGTCGTGGAATGGATCTCGGGTACCGCCTGTGTACCGTATTTTGAGCGTCTGGGCGAAAACAAGGACAGCTTTGTCCAGGCAATCCGGGCTAAAATGAAAAAAGCGCTGCCACAGTCGCCTGTCTTCTATCCCTTCCGCAGAACACTCTTCTCCGCGCGCAGACCAGACTAATATGGGCCAAAACCAGCCAAACAATTACTCGGAGTTCATCTACCGCGTGGGAGGCTTTTTTTTACTGGTAGGGATTGGGCTTGTGGTGCTCTTTTTTCTTTCGGAAATCGCGCAGAAAACGGCGTTCAGCTATTTTTGTTGGGGGACCATTCTTTTGATTGTAGGTATTATGTTCCGCACACAATATAAGCGATCGACTCCACCCAGCGGGAGATTCAGTCTTCTCAAACGGTTGCGATCCAAACCCAAGGATAAGAAATAAGAATGAGCAAACTACAATCGCTCGCAGAAGCCATTGGCACATATGTCAACGATGGCGATACAGTTTACGCGGCCGGATTCACCCACCTGATCCCATTTGCAGCCGGACACGAAATCATCCGCCAGGGGAAAAAAAATCTTGTTCTTGCGCGTGCAACACCTGACCTGATCTACGACCAGATGGTTGCAGCGGGCTGCGCCCGCAAAGTCATCTTTTCCTATATGGGCAATCCCGGTGTTGGCTCCCTGCGGATTCTGCGTTCTGCGATCGAGCAGGGCAAACTTGAGTGGGAGGAATATTCCCACTTTGGGATGATCACACGATTACAGGCGGGCGCGTCCGGCCTGCCGTTCTTGCCGATGAACCAGACCGGTGTAACCGATTTGGAAAAGGCAAATCCCAACATCAAGCGGATTGCGGATCCGTTCGGCGGCAAGGATGTGATCGTAGTTCCGGCCTTGAACCCAGATGTGGCGATCGTCCATGTGCAGCGCGCCGATAAAAATGGTAACGCCCATCTTTGGGGAATCATCGGTGAACAGAAGGAAGCAGCTTTTGCGGCAAAGAAAGTGATTATGACCGCCGAAGAGATCGTGGATGAATCGGTCATTCGCTCCGACCCTAACCGGACTATGATTCCGGGCATCGTGGTCAGCGCGGTCTGCCATGTCCCGTTCGCATGCCATCCCTCCTATGCCCAGGGATATTACGACCGCGACAATGAATTCTATTTGGCTTGGGATAAGGTCAGTGAATCTGCCGATTCCATAAAACAATATCTGGATGAGTGGGTATTTGGTGTAAAAGATAGAGAGGAATACTGGTTAAGGCTCGGCACGGCGACAAAAAAGAAGCTTGAAGTCCGGCAGTCTATGAGCCAGCCAATAAATTACGGAACGTACTAAACCGACAAGCAAACGCCAATGACCATTCCGTATTTCATCCATGGTGGCAGCGGCCGACCACTCCACTTTCTTCATGCCAATGGCTACCCACCCGGCTGCTATAAACCCCTCCTGGATCGCTTACAAACGCAATATCATGTCTTTGGAATGTTGCTCCGTCCGCTGTGGCAGAATTCAAATCCCGGCGAGATTCATAATTGGAAACCATTTACACAAGATTTATTGCAGCTTCTTGCCGATACGCAAACAGAACCTGTCATCGGTGTAGGGCATTCGATCGGTGCCATTGTTACTTTACGCGCCGCGTTGCGGGACCCAGGCAAATTCCGAGCCTTGGTCCTGCTGGACCCTGTACTTTTCGTTCCCAGCTTTCTCGTCTGGTGGAATTTCATCCGCGCGATTGGCCTGGGATATAGGCTCCATCCCATGATTTCGGGCGCGTTGAAACGACGGCGCACCTTTGACGATCTCGAGAAAGTATTTAGCCGGTATCGAACGCGCACGGTATTCAAATATATGAGCGATGAAGACTTGTGGCACTATGTCACAGGCATTACCCGCAAAAGGGAACAGGGTTATGAATTGGTCTTTTCGCCGGAGTGGGAAGCGCACATCTATTACACCGGTCTTGTAGACTTCGATATTTGGCGTGACTTACCCAAACTTCAGGTGCCGACTCTTTTTATCCGTGGCGCGGAGACAGATACCTTTTTGGAAAAAGCTGCCAATCTTATAAAACGGAAACAATCTGGTGTGCACATCGAAACGCTGGAGAAATCTACGCATTTGCTTCCCCTTGAACGTCCGAATGAAGTTTTCGATATTATGCAATCCTTTCTAGAATCTCTCGGGTCCGCGAGCTCATTTTACTCACAAGGTCCGCTCCCAAAACACCGCCCGCAAGCTGGCTGACTCTAAATGAGGACAAACCGTGAACAAAACTAAATATTCTTCTGCCGAACTGATGATCGTCAACGCCGCCCGTTTGCTGCGAGATGGCGACGTGGTATTTGTCGGGGTCGGGCAGCCCAATCTTGCCTGCAATCTCGCCAAGCGAACGCACGCGCCCAACCTAGTTATGATCTACGAGGCGGGTGTGATCGGTGCCGAGCCGGCGCGTTTGCCCCTGTCGATTGGGGATCCAACGCTGGTAAGCGGTTCACTCTCGGTGGTGAGCATGTACGATATCTTTGCGAATTATCTCCAGCGCGGCAACGTCGATGTGGGATTTATGGGCGGCGCACAAATCGATAAGTACGGCAACATCAATGCCACGGTGATTGGCGGATATGATCATCCAAAGGTCCGCCTACCGGGCTCGGGGGGATCGCAGGAGATCGCCGCCTGGGCGAAGCGCTGCTACATCATGACTCCCCATCAAAAGCGTCGTTTTCCGGAAAAAGTAGAGTTCATGACCTCCGCTGGATTTATCGGCGGTCAAGGCGATCGCCAAAAAGCGGGGTTACGCGGAGGCGGGATGCTCGCCGTCGTGACCGATATTGGGATCTTGGAGCCTGATGAGTCCGGTGAGATGATTTTGACCGCGCTGCATCCCGAAAAGACCATCGAGCAGGCGAAAGAAAACACAGGCTGGGCTTTGAAGAACGCACCCGAACTCAAAACAACGGAATTGGTAACAGAAACCGAACTCAGGATTCTACGCGAAGAGCTTGACCCCACCGGTATCTATCTCAAAGGTGCAGCGTAATTGAAGCGAATCCTCAGTCTATTGTTTCTTCTCTGGATGGGGGGAATCCTGGTTGTCTATTACGTTGTCCAAAAGCCTGGCTTGCTGAATGCGTCCGCAGGCCTGGCAGACACATTTTGGACGTTATTGGTCGCCGCTATTCTTCTTTTCAATGCATACGGGGTTGGAAAGACGATTCTCGATCTCATTAAATTCGAAGGAGCAGATTCCATTGATTTTCTGCTTTTGAGTTTCGGAATCGGACTCGGCGCGCTGGGTTTGCTGGGTCTATTCTTTTCTGCGATACAGCTTGCGAACAGGACACTTCTAACCACCGTCCAATGCGCACTGACGGTACTCTTGCTTTTTAGGAAAAATCTCACGAGTTTAGGAATTCATCTTCGTGCACTGATGTCGGCCCTGAATCTGTCGCTAAGTCAATACAACTTTTTCACAAAACTTGCCCTGATTCTCCCGCTGACATTTTCCTTATTGCTGACTCTTGTCCCGCCCTTTGAAGCATTTGACGCGCTACTTTATCACTTGGCTCTGCCCACCAACATTCTTCAGAACGGCGGCTTGCGCGCAGTCGATAACGCCCCGTTCTGGTTCCCGAGCCTCTCAGAGAATATATATCTTTGGGCGCTCGGCATGGGAAGTGAACGCGCCGCGCAAATCATGCATTTTGGCTGGATGCTGCTATCGGCTCTGCTACTATGGCATTGGACGTCCAAAACATGGGGAATCGAGACCGCACGTAAATCGCTGTTATTGGTTGCAGCCATTCCATCTCTTCCGATGCTTGCATCCTGGGCATACGCGGATATGGCGCTGGTCTTTTACGGAATCGTGTCTATCTATGCCTTGACGCAATATTGTAGCCGGAAAACAACTTCGTGGTTGAATATTGCTGGCGTGGCGGCAGGCTTTGCGATGGGCATCAAATATACATCCTTTGTCGTCCCTTTAGCATGTGGCATTGTACTGTTATTCCAGCGTCCATTCTCCAAGGCAATCTCGTCGGTAGCACAATTCAGCCTGGTGACGCTTACGATTGCCTGCGCCTGGTATATTCGCAACCTTATATTCATGGGCAATCCGTTTTATCCCTTTGTTTTTGGTGGACGCTACTGGGATAGCTTCCTGGCGTACTGGTACGCTGATTCCGGTACGGGCATTGGATGGAACGCTATCCAAATTATCTCTCTTCCGTTGACTATAACATTGGGCACGCGAGACGTAACATTCTTTGATGGACGAATGGGCCCGCTATTTCTCATCTTGGCTCCGTTTACACTTTGGATCTTATGGACACGCGCCGGTCGGGAATCTGTAGCTAGCTGGTCGCTGTTT
>JBKPQD010000045.1:0-4156 GCA_046733915.1 Chloroflexota bacterium | reverse complement strand
CATGTTATCCTTGCGGTTGTAGGATACCAGTAGTTTGCTTTGGAAGTACCAGGTTGGCTCACGGATCGTCCGTGAGCCGCTTTGTTTTACGCCGTTGATGGCGCTCCGATGCAACACCCAATGAGTACCCTCCATATTTTTTAATTTGCCACAAGGAGGCAAAAATGTCGGAACGTATCAACGGTACAGTCAAGTGGTTCAATGGAACAAAGGGCTATGGCTTCCTCGCTCGCGATGGCGGCGATGATGTCTTTGTTCACTTCTCTGCGATTCAGGGCGAAGGCTTCAAGAATTTGCAGGAGGGCCAGAAGGTCGAGTTCACCGTCGAACAGGGCCCCAAGGGTCTTCAAGCCAGCAACGTTGTCGTTGTCAAATAATTTGACTGACTGATACAAAAATCCCCGGGAGAATATCCCGGGGATTTTTTATTAGATTGTGATGACCTTCCACTCTATGGGGTTTGCTGTCCGCCGCTGGTCGTGGTGGTGGTATTGTGTGTGCCGATCCCGGCGATTTTCTCCCGGATACCGCGCATCATGCTCAAGTACATCGCCAACTGTTGCTGTGAGGATCCCCAGCCCGAGGTGGCATTTTGTCCATTGGAACCGTTGTTGGTCCGTCCAGTGGCATTGTTGTTACTGGACTGTCCATTGGAATTAAGACTGCCATTGATAACAATAGCGCTTGCCTGGCTTAATGCAAAGGCATAGCGATCGAGATACTGCTGGAGTTTGGCCTGTTGGTTGGCATTCCTCATCCTGCCGGGCTGTGTCCTGAAGTTGTTATACCAAACCGTGGCAGCCTGCAATTCACGGAACTGGTTGCCCCAGACCTTTGCCAGACTATTCTGACCGAAGTTTTGGTTGGTGTTATTGCTCGTCTCCGTATCACCGGTGACCGGAATGCCAACCCCATTATTACCCTGCGTGTTGTTACCGCTGTTGTTCCCGCCATTCGTATTGCCGCCATTATTGCTATTACTATTGTTCTTGCCCCCACCTTCGGCAATCTTCTTGCGTAGCCCGCGCATGATGCTCAGATAATCCTCCAACTGTCGAAGGGAATGGTTTGCCTGGTTCTGGTTGGTGACCTGTCCATTAGAATCGAAACCGCTGCTCCCATTGACGATCAGGGCCTGCGCGGCAGCCATCGCGGCTGCATACCGATCGAGGTACTGACTCATATTCCCGGCATTTCTATCCTGCCCCGGCTTTGTCTGGAAGTTGTCAAAAAACGCCACTGCAGTTGCCAGTTGGCTGCGCTTGTTTGCCCATGCCTGTTCGAGGTCCCGGTTTTGACCGGGTCCCGGTGCGGCCAATACACGATTGGTTGGAAGAGCCCCCAGCAAAAGGGCGATGATAAGAGAAGCGACAATCCACTTTTGGTAAAGGGATTCTCCAATTTTGTCGCCTGTGAAGTACGGACGTGACTTAATATTTTTCATACGCTCGCTCCTTACATTACATCTATTTTTGATACTCCGGGCTGGGTGAAAACAGAGATGAGACGACCCTCTACTCTGGGGGTATTTCTTGTGAGATCTGAACACCCGCGGTTTCGTAGCCCGCGTATCATATAAGGAAAAAATTTGCTTGCGTAGAGTAACCTATCTAGTTTATTTCTGGGGAGGATTCCGTAAAAAGGGATAAGTAAAAAGCGCACAGATGTCTGTGCGCCATAAATTTGGATGCCAATCTGGATGTCTGATGTACTCAGGCTACCCGTAACGGCTCATAAATTTTTCCATGCGATACAGCGCCTCTTCGATTTTTTCGTAGGCGGTGGCATAGCACATACGGACAAACCCGTCCCCACCGGGGCCAAAGGCATTCCCCGGCACCACCGCGACATGTTCTTCAAGTAACAGCTTTTCGGCAAATGCCTCATCGTCCATGCCGGAGGCGTGGATGTTGGGAAATGCATAGAAAGCACCGCGCGGCTCGAAAGTGTGCAGCCCCAGGCGATTCAGGCCGGTGACTAAAAGCCGTCGGCGGCGATCATATTCCGCAACCATTTCTTCCACGTATGAATTCCCATTCTGTAATGCTTCCAGCGCGGCGTCCTGGGCGGTTGTCGGGGCGGACATGATCGTGTACTGGTGGATGCGCACGAGACCTTGAATGATGTCGGCCGGTCCACAGGCATACCCGATGCGCCAGCCGGTCATGGCGTAATCCTTTGAAAAGCCGCCCAGCAGAACCGTGCGACTCTTAATCCCTTCATCTAATGCCGGGAAACAAACATGCTCGAAGTCGTAAACCAAGCGATCGTAGATTTCATCGGAAACAACTAGCAGGTCGTGCTCTTCGGCGATCTTCGCAATTTCCAGCAGCACTTCGCGTGTCGCCACCGCGCCGGTTGGATTGGAAGGATATCCGATGAAGATGACTTTGGTGCGTGGCGTGATCGCCCGGCGGATGTCGTCGGGGTCAACCATGAAGTTATTTTCTTCCCGCGCAACCACTTCGACCGGGTTTCCGTTCGCCATGATCACTTCGGCCTGGTAGGAAACGAAACACGGGGTGGGGATGATGACCTCATCGCCAGGGTCGAGCAGGGCAGTAAAGGTTAGGTACAAGGCTTCCGAGACGCCTACGGTCGCGATAATTTCCGTCGCCGGATCATAATGGACGTTATATAAGCGCTTGAGATTATCAGAAATTGCCTGGCGCAGCTCCAGCTTTCCCCAGTTCGACGTGTAATGGGTCTCGCCGTTTTGCAGGGAACGGATGCCTGCCTCGAGGATCGGCTTCGGCGTGGTGAAATCCGGTTCGCCAATGCCGAGCGAGATCACATCCTTCATTGTGGCGGCGATATCGAAAAATTTGCGGATGCCTGAGGGTTTCAGCCCTGCTACTCGTTTTGACAGACGTTGAACATTCGTCACTTCCTGCATTGCGCCTCCATTCGGTCTAGATCGGTTGGATCAACCATTCATCGGGAATTTCCCGGTAGGTTAGATCAAAGGCCTGCCCATTTGTTGTCTTCACCCGAAATCCCTTTTCACCGGGTCCCCGCCAGCGCGAAACGATCTCTGCAATCTCATAGCGGACTCCCTCCCAGGTCAGCGAAAGTGGACGCTCTGCGTATTCGCTATCCGAGCGGCACTCCACCGTGTTCATGCAGCATTCCGTTCCCGGAGAGCAACAAGACTGTTATCGCCTACATTTAACTGGATGAAGTGCCCGTCACTCCCTCCGTGGACGGTCGCGTTCCGGCCGATCAATGAGCGGCTCAGCGCTGCCGACTGGATCTCACAACCCGCTTCGATGATGCTTTCCTGGATCTTGCTATCACTGATTTTGCAATCTGCGCCGATGGACGCGTACGGTCCAATCACCGAATTGGAAATCTGGGCACTGGCATGGACAAAGGATGGCGCAATGATTTCCACACCGGCGCTTGATTCATTCGCGATCTTGTTGGCCTTGCCCTGCTCCAGCAATAACTTATTGGTGTCCAAGGTCGCCTCGATCGTGCCGGTATCGAGCCAGGTTGCTATCTCGTTTGTGCGGACTTTCGCACCGTGCTCGATCATGACCGATATCGTATCGGTCAAGAAGTATTCGCCCTTGAGCATGATTTTTCGCTCCATCTGTTCTTCGATCGCCGCGAGCAATTGTTCACCGCTTTTGAAATAATAGCAGCCTACGACAACCAGATTGTTGTCCATGCTCTGCGGCTTCTCGATAAAGCGAGTCACCCATCCGTCCGGGTTCAGCTCTGCCACACCGAAGCGCCGCGGATCGGCAACGGGCATCACCCAGGCAACGGCATCCGCCGTTTCGTTCGCCAGGAACGAGAAGTCAGTCTCCATCAGCGTGTCTGAAAAACAGACGATCAGCGGTCCGTGCAGGTATTCGCGCGCCAGCCATAAGGCGTGCGATTGGCCCTTCATTTCGTTCTGTACCACATAATGTGCCTTAAGATCCGGGTAGTTCTCCTGGATAAATTGCGGCACCTGCAACTCGCCTAAATAGGGACCAACAATAAAGACATACTTCGTATTGTCCGGGTTGGGAAGAGTTTGGAACATGTCGAGCAGATGTTCGAGTGACGTCTTGCCGGCCACACTGACGAGTGGCTTAGGCTTGCTGTGCGTATGCGGGCGCATGCGTGTACCCCAGCCCGCCATGGGAATGATGACCGTGAGAGA
>JBKPQD010000044.1:0-2526 GCA_046733915.1 Chloroflexota bacterium | reverse complement strand
GTTGAAGACATCCTGATCCAGTCCCTGGTATTCTACCGGCGGGAAAAGTAGATAGGCATAATCGGTACCGACAATGTTATACGCCTGGAGTTTTGGAGAACCGCTGATCTTTGCCCGCTTGATTTTCATAGAGCGCTCTTGCTCACCGGGCGAGCGCACCCCCAGGGTCACGGTCGAACCGGCTGCTCCGCGGATACGGCTGGTCGCGTTCACGCCTTCCTCGACCGTGATAGGTTTGTCATCGATAGTCATAATGCTGTCGTGCGCTTTTAGTCCCGCTGCCTCAGCCGGGGACCCCTCGATGACTGCCATCACGACCAGGTGGGGCACACTCTTCTCCTCAAAGTTCAAGATCGCGCCAATACCCTCAATTGCCTGCGGGACAGACGCATTCGCGATGTCAATTTCAACGCGTTCTGGACGCGACTGGTAGACTACGCTTCCTTGTGGCAGGTCCGTTTCTAAGCTCTTGAGCAAAGAAGTGAATTGCTCCTCATTTAAACCGCCATTAATTTTGTTCACATACTTTTCATGGAGCTGATTCCAATTGACATCCGCTGTATCATAATAAACGTATGCCTCCTGCATGTCTTTCCAGAGCGAGTCGAAGGTACGGATTTGGTGTTCCTGCGCTGAGTACCTCGGACCAAACGTTCCGCTAGCAGGCTCATCCTCCATGGAAAGCAAACCACTGCAAGCGGAGAGCAGGATACTCACCAGCATAAGCCACAATGCGAGAAGTGCCAGTTTCCTATTCATCTTCTTACCTCAATCAAAACTTGATCACATCGTACCAAGTCAGTCAGAAAACCCCACCAATATTTAGACTCACTCACAGAATTCATCCTTACTGAGTTTTACGAATATTTTTGGGATTCAACACGGAGATCAACCGGACACCCCTGCCGAGTGCGGCGACCGATTCTTCATCGAGTTCCACCCAGTGGAAGCTGCGGTGCACGGTGTAGGGATCGATACGCACTACCGTTCCCACGAACCAGCCCTCACTGCCCCAGGTTTTGGCATCAAGAAAAACCTCTACCCGGTCGCCGACTCGAAACATTTCACTCATTTTTAGCTACGGCGATTGGCAAATAAGAAGCATACCAAGGCGATTGCCATCATGATCGCTCCGTTGATCGCCCACTGCGGGTCGCCGGTCATAAAGCTGCCCGGCAAAATATTGATGCCCTGTAGGAAGAAAACAAGCCCACCCAGAAAGATCACCCCACCGACAATATTTAGCAGTAATTTCATAGTTGTCTCTCCAAAGATTGGCGTGATTATACTCTTTGGGTTTCGTCTCACAAGTCCTGGACGTCGTTCTACCCCGGCATCACGTGCTCTGGGGTGTTTCGTTATAATGAGGGTGATCTGCGAGTAGTGTGAGGAGAAATTGGAAAGCGTGATAAAATAGAACGCACGTTCGTACAATCCAACTCAGACCCCTAAAACCTTCATATGACATTTAAACTTCATGCCCCGTTCCAACCGATGGGCGACCAGCCCGAAGCCATCCAGGGACTTGTGGATGGTGTGCATTCCGGCAAAAAACACCAGGTGTTGCTTGGTGCCACCGGCACCGGTAAGACCTTTACGATCGCGTCTGTGATCCAGCAGCTGCAGAAGCCGGCGTTGATCATGGCGCACAACAAGACACTTGCCGCGCAGCTGTATGCCGAGTTCAAGGAATTCTTCCCTGAAAACGCGGTCTCGTATTTTGTCAGTTACTATGACTATTACCAACCGGAAGCCTACGTGCCGCGCCACGATCTCTATATCGAAAAAGAAACAGAGATCAACGAAGAGATCGAGCGCCTGCGCCTCGCCGCGACAACGGCGCTTGTCTCACGCCGAGATGTGATTATCGTCGCCTCGGTCTCGTGCATTTATGGTTTGGGCTCCCCAGAAGAGTTTGGCAAGGGGACAGTTGTCCTTCAGGTGGGCCAGATTTATCGGCGCAACGCATTGCTGCGCCAGCTGATCGAGTCGCAGTACCAGCGCAACGATATGGAGCTGCGTCCCGGCACATTTCGTGTACGTGGCGATACGCTCGAGATTATCCCTGCCTATGAGGATAAAAAGGGTTATCGCATCACCTTTTTTGGCGACGAAGTGGAGCGGATCATGCAGTTCAGCCCGCTGACGGGGGAGATCTTTGACGAGCCGCAGGAAGTGTCCATTTATCCCGCCAAGCAATATCTGACAGACGCCGAACGACTGAAAGATGCAATCAAAAATATCGAAGCCGAATTGGAAGATCGCCTGGCACAGTTTAAAGAGACTGGCAAGTATCTGGAAGCACAGCGCCTCGAGCAGCGCACACGCTACGACTTGGAGATGCTAAAGGAAGTGGGATATTGTTCTGGCATCGAGAACTACTCGCGCCATTTGGATGGTCGTGCCCCCGGCACCCATCCCTGGACGATGATCGACTTTTTGCCCAGCGATTACTTGCTGGTGATCGACGAAAGCCACATGACGGTCCCGCAGATCCGTGGTATGTACAACGGGGATCGCTCGCGC
>JBKPQD010000043.1:0-3492 GCA_046733915.1 Chloroflexota bacterium | reverse complement strand
GCCAATGGTCGCGCTACGAATTACAAAGGCTTACATGAAACTAATAACGCTCATTACAGTATTGCTATTCTTGGCTTCTTGTACACCAGCCATCCAAGGCATTCCAACAGAAATACCTATCTTCCAGCCCGCTGCGACCGTTCGTTCTGTTCAACCGCTCGCAACTCCAACAAATATCCAATTACCGTTCAATGATAAAAATGTCGATCAGGAATATTGCCAAATCCCTGCCGTCAAATTGTCAATTTCCGAAGCAAACGGTCTAGATGAGGATGAGATTGCTGGCCAGCTTATGAAATTATTACTGGCGTATTTCTCTGTTCCCAAAGCACCTGGCTATTGCCGCATCGCCGGCTATCGCATTGACAAAGTCTATTATGATGAACGCACGCCGTCTTTGCCGCTGGAACCGAAAGGCGACTTGATGCGCGTGGTCCACTTCTCGATCAAACTGATTCAAATCCCCAATATGTGGATGGCCTGGTCAGGCGAGATTGATCAGCAAAATTGGCTTCATACAGGAAACTTTGTCGCCGTATTTCGCTCGTCCGATGGATATACAATGAAATTCGCTAACCCGTGAACGAGTTTGTTCCCGAATAACATGGCCATCCAACGAGGAGAAACGACCCACGTGTCACGGCTAACAAAAGGTACGTTAATAGCAATCATTGGGATCACATTTTGGTCCACCACCGGAGTTTTTATTGCCTATTTGGTTACAAATTACAAGATGCCGCCCTTGTTGCTGGCATTCTGGCGCAACGTGCTGGTGTGTGTCGCCTTAGCACCCGCACTATTCTTGATCCGCCGTTCGCTGCTTTTCCTCCCAAAATCCCAGATCCGCTTTTATATTTTTTATGGCCTGCTGTTGGCTGTGTTTAATTCCATCTGGACTCTTTCGGTGCAAGCCAATGGAGCGGCCGTCGCAACGGTATTGGCGTATAGTTCCGCGGGATTCACGGCGATCCTCGCCCGCTGGATTTTCAAAGAGAGTCTCGGCCTCTCCAAAATTCTTGCGATAGTGCTGAGCCTGACCGGATGCATCTTGGTCGCAAACGCCTACAGCCGGGAAATGTGGAATTTGAATCCGATGGGAGTCGTGGCGGGTTTGCTTTCTGGGCTCTTATTTGCCGGTTATACCCTGATCGGCAAGGAAGTCACCAGGCGCCATATCAACACATGGACATCCATGCTCTATTCATTCGCCTTTGGCTCCCTGTTCATCATGATATTTAATCTATTTCCGGCATTACCGGGCGCTGCAGGTTCTTATCAGGCACTTGCCCCGAGCCTTTCTACCGGTGGATGGGTAATACTGATCACGCTTTCCTTTGTACCGACCATCCTTGGCTTTGGGCTTTACAACACATCCATGAATTACCTGCCTGCCAGCATCACAAACTTACTGGCAACATTGGAGCCCGCGATGACTGCCGTGGAAGCCTACATTTTCCTGCACGAACGCATGACGGCAATCCAAATCATCGGCAGCCTGATTATCCTGCTGGCGGTCCTAATTGTTCAGCTGGCAAAAGAATGAGAGTATGGATCCTATTTATTGAGGAAGCGGATGATTACATTCAGGATAATCGTCAGCAGAATCGAAAGCAGACAAGATGTCACTACGGGAAAATAAAACAAGCCATTTCCTCGCTCAATCCGAATGTCGCCGGGCAGCCTGCCGAGGGGGATGCCCATTTTTGCGGCGAAATAAGCTCCCACGCCCAATAAGATTAAGATGATCCCACCAATTACCAGATAACGAGCTAGATTTTCCATATCCGATCCATCATACTCTTTGTCATTCTCCAGAAGGCAACCTTGCCTGTCCTTCTAGAGTGATGTGTAATTTTTAAGGCGCAGAAGCGGAAACATTGAAAATAGATAGCTTCGGCTCCGCCCCTGCGCTTCGAAACATTAGGACGCCGGTCGGCGTTTCGCCCGAGTTGCGCATCTCATTCAATGCCTCCCGGCTCCTCCATACGGAAATAATACGCCAGAGAGTTCTGTCCGCTGTATCCTGTAATAGGAACGTCTGCACCATTTGCGGGGGAAGCTCATTTGTTCGCCGTTTGAAATCTTGCTCAAAACCGGACCATCGATCTGCATTTACATGCGCTTCCAGGATGGTGATGACCATGCCGACTCCTTGTGAAACTAGAGCAGTCGCTGCTGTCGCTCTTCCGTGAAGGGCATCTTGAGGTGTTCATAGGCAGCCTTGGTGGCGATACGTCCCTGCGGTGTGCGATCCAGGAAACCAAGCTGCAGCAGATATGGCTCGACCACATCCATAATAGTGTCCTGCTCTTCGCTGATAGAAGCGGCAATCGTGTTCAAGCCGACCGGTCCGCCGCCATATTTTTCTATGATCGTGCGCAGGACGCGGCGATCCACTTCATCGAGCCCAAGCGGATCCACTTGCAGCAGGTCGAGTGCTTCTTTGGCGATCTCCTGATTGACCTTGCCATCGGCGCGCACCTGGGCATAATCGCGTACTCTGCGCAACAGACGCAATGCCACGCGCGGCGTCCCCCGCGCGCGGCGACCAATTTCTTTTACACCCCCTTCATCCACTTCCACTTTGAGCATGGTAGCAGCGCGCGAGACAATTGCCTGCATCGCCTTGATGTCGTAATAATCCAAACGATACACCGCGCCGAAACGCGCGCGCAACGGAGCCGTGACCAGCGCCAGGCGCGTCGTCGCACCGACGACCGTAAAACGCGGCAGCTTGAGGCGGATCGACCGTGCCGAAGGTCCCTTGCCGATGACAATATCCAGGGCGAAATCTTCCATCGCGGGATAAAGTACCTCTTCCACCGCGCGTCCGAGGCGGTGGACTTCGTCAATGAACAGCACATCGCCTGCACGGAGATTGGTAAGGATCGCAGCCAGGTCACCGGCGCGCTCGATGGCCGGACCCGCCGTCACTTTGACGTTGACTCCCATCTCGTTGGCGACAACATGGGCGAGGGTCGTTTTTCCCAAACCGGGCGGGCCGTAGAATAAAACGTGATCCAACGCTTCCCCGCGCTTTCTTGCGGCGGAAATCAAAATGGACAGATTCTCCTTGACCTGGTCCTGACCGATCAAGTCCGTCAGCTTCTGTGGACGGAGCGCGTTATCTACGCGGTCATCGGGCTTAGACTCGGGGTCCAGGGGACGATTTTTGGTATTGGACATGAGAAGGATTATAAAGGAGGAAAGAGCAAAGATGAAATGAATTTAGTTTTGTGTAATGTCCCGAAAACCGCTTATTCCACCCCCAAAAATTACAGAATACAGCCTTGCAAAGGCTCGAAACTTACGCAAGTTTTTCTACAGGCGGCCCTGCTAGACGGTTAAAATTATTCTGGGATGACCGGTTAAGGTCATCCCAGAAATGTGCTCTTCGGCAGTCTGGCAATCTTAGTCGTCCGACTTTAGACCCATAACTTTGCGCCCACTGGTTTCCCAGTGTTTGCCTTTCGGTTAGCCGGCCGATCCTGA
>JBKPQD010000042.1:0-1442 GCA_046733915.1 Chloroflexota bacterium | reverse complement strand
AACACCGTGGAACGCAACACAGATTTGCTCGTCAGCCCAACTCCGAATATCGATCAGGCGCGTAGCGTTAGTGTCAGACCAATTGCCGATGATACTACGCTGCGTCACTGGGCATGGGTGGAAGGGAACCGCCGCAAAGTGGATGCATTAACAAACGGGCGCGTGGCTTACGTCTACATGCCGAATACGAGCGTGGCCGGCTACGATTATTTCAACCGCTATTACTTCTCGCAGCTCAACAAGGAGGCGGTCATCCTCGATGAGCGCTTCAACGGCGGTGGATCGGTAGCCGATTACGTGATCGATTTATTGAACCGTCCGATTTTGAGCTACTGGGCTACCCGCGAAGGAAAACCATTTGCCACGCCGAATGCCTCCATCTTTGGACCCAAGGTGATGATCATCAACGAGTTGGCAGGCTCAGGTGGAGATGCCATGCCGTTGTTTTTCCGTCGCCGTGGATTGGGAAAGTTAATCGGCAAACGGACCTGGGGCGGGTTGATCGGCATTTATGATTACCCCATCCTGATGGATGGAGGCATGTTCACTTCCCCACGGATGGCGATCTTCAGCCCGGAGGGTGAATGGGAGGTGGAGAATGTCGGCGTCGCACCGGATATCGAGGTCGAGATGACCCCCAAATTAGTGATTGCTGGCCAGGATCCGCAGTTGGAAAAAGCAGTCGAAGTGGTGTTGGCGGAGCTCAGTGCCAATCCGCCCAAAAAGATTGCTCGTCCCGTGTCCGCGATCAAAGTAGAAGCGCTAAATCCATGAAGCTGCAAAGTGAAGTCGGATTGGACCAATGGTTTTACTGGTGACCGACGATGCGATGTGGCACGTACGGCTCTTCCAAATAGCTGACCTCTTCCTGAGTCAGTTTTACAGATAAAGCGCCAATGGCATCCTCCAGATGCGAAATCTTCGTTGCCCCGATGATGGGGGCCGTCACCGGCTCCTTTTGTAACAGCCAGGCAAGCGCAATAAATACGCGCGGGACACCATGCTGCTCAGCGATTTCTGCCACCCGCTCCACGATCCGTCGATCGGTTTCCGCTGTCGCATCATACTTAGCCTTCGCGATCTGATCAGTTTCTGAACGGAGTGTGCTTTCCGCCGACCAGTCCCGCGTCAATCTTCCGGATGCCAGTGGGCTGTAGGGTATCGCCCCGATCTTCTCCTCGCGACAGAGCGGCAGCATCTCGCGCTCCTCTTCGCGGTAGATGAGGTTTAGGTGATCCTGCATAGAGACGAAGCGGCTCCAGCCATGAGTGTCCGCCACGTGCAGTGCCTTTTGGAATTGCCATGCCCACATGGCGGATGCTCCGATATAGCGCGCTTTTCCCGCCCGCACCACGTCATTTAGGGCTTCCATCGTCTCCTCGAGCGGGGTTTCATAGTCCCAGCGATGGATTTGGTAAAGGTCTACGTAATCGGTCCCCAGG
>JBKPQD010000041.1:0-8319 GCA_046733915.1 Chloroflexota bacterium | reverse complement strand
CCGTGAAGCCGGGCGGCCCCGTTCTGTATTTTCACCCCTGGTGGGGATCGACTGGAAACCATCCAAGGATTTGCAAAAATATCTAGAGGTCGGCTTGCACGGATCGTTCTCAGAGTTTCCGACTCCCCGGCGCGCATTGGTCGCACCACCGAAGACACCCCTGGATTATGAAGTGAGTCAGGCCGTCGAATTTCTAGAATCGCAGGTAGAAAATAGTAAGTCGGGCTAGCCCAACAGCAGGTTATTTAATAGGTATAGCCTCGGAGTAAATCGTGACTGATATTTCCAATGTTTCCTCCCTAAGCAGGCAAGTGATTGCAGAAGTAGAGCGCGCTGTGGTCGGCAAGCGCGCCCTGCTCGAAATGATGATGTCGTCTGTGCTGGCAGGCGGACACATCCTTCTGGAAGATTTCCCCGGTCTTGGAAAAACTCTGGTGGCAAGAAGTTTTGCCAAAGTGCTTGGACTGGATTTCAAACGCATCCAGTTCACGCCCGATCTCCTCCCGGGGGATATTACCGGCGGTTATATCTTCAACCGCACGAAAAATGAATTCGAATTGCGAAAGGGTCCGGTCTTTGCAAATATCATTCTCGCCGATGAGATCAACCGCGCTTCGCCGAAGACGCAGTCCGCGTTGCTGGAAGCGATGCAGGAGGGGCAGGTGACGATCGAAGGAGAGACTTTGCCCTTACCGGAACCGTTCCTGGTCCTAGCCACGCAGAACCCGATCGAGTATGAAGGCACGTTCCCGTTGCCGGAAGCGCAGCTGGACCGCTTCATGCTGAAACTGACCGTCGGCTATCCCAGCATCGAGGAAGAAAAGTTGATTTTGAAACGACGCCGCGAGCGCCGGCAGGATGAAGTTGTGTTGCGCAACATCTCGACCGCGCAGCAGGTTCTTGAAATGCGCGAGGCCGTGGAGTCGGTGCATGTCAATGCGGATCTGGAGCACTACATCGCCATGCTCGTGCACGCCACCCGTGTGGACCGTAGAGTTGCCGTCGGTTCCAGCCCGCGTGGCTCGCTGGCGTTTCTGAAGATAGCCCGCGCCAACGCTGCCATCGAAGGACGCGATTTCATCACGCCTGACGACATCAAGCGCTATGCCCTGCCGGTCCTTGGTCATCGCGTGATCCTGCAGCCCGAATACTGGATGTCGCGCCAGGTGGCGGATGATGTCATCCGCGACACGCTGGAAAAGACAACTGTGCCTGTGGTGAAGTAAGCCTCAAACCGGGACCCTCTTCTAGATGCAGAGGGAAACCTATGCCTCGTTCACTCCTTCTTAGTTTTCTGACCTACGCCTTGCTCGTTGCCGGTGTTGCCACCGTGCATGGCGGATTCATCACGCTTGCGCTCCCGCTGGTGGCATATCTGCTCATTGGCTATCTACAGACGCCGGAGCAAATAAAACTCGAAGCGACGCGTCATTTGAGCCTCGAACGCGCTGCCCCGAATCAAAATGTGGATGTGACCGTGACCATCACTAATCGTGGTTCCAGCCTCGAAGAGGTCTTGCTTACAGATCTCGTCCCGGCCGGGTTGACCGTCCGTGCTGGATTCAGCCGGCACATGCTGAGGCTCGCCAAAGGCGCATCGTACACCTTCGCGTATACCGCTTCCGGTCCGCGTGGTGGCTACGGATTCGATATGATCGAGGTCCAGGTCAATGACCACTTGGCGGTCAGCCGCTCGAAGGTTCATGTGCAGGCGCCGGGCCATTTATTCGTCCTCCCGCCTGTCATGCGTGTACGCAATATTTCCATCCGACCGCGTCGCACGCGCGTCTATGCCGGGACGATTCCTGCTCGCGCGGGGGGCTCTGGCACGGAGTTCTTCGGCGTAAGAGAATACCAGCCCGGGGATTCGCCACACGCCATCAACTGGCGCGCCAGCGCCCGTTATATGGACACGTTGTATGCCAATGAGTATCAACAGGAGCGCGTCGCCGATGTGGGAATTGTGCTCGATGGTCGCTACCGGACGAATGAATTTGCACACGGTCATTCGCTATTTGAATATTCTGTGCAAGCTGCCGCCTCGATCGCAGATGCATTATTAAGTCAGGGAAATCGTGTGGGGCTTTTGTTGTATTCTGCCTACCTCGGCTGGACATTGCCCGGTTATGGCAAGATCCAGCGTGAGCGTATTCTGCACGCACTGGCAAACGCAAAGACGGGTGACAGCCAGGTATTTTCGGACCTGGAGCATATGCCGACGCGTTTATTCCCGCCTGAGTCACAGATCGTGTTTGTCTCCCCACTCAACGATGACGACTTGAAGCCGTTGATCCAATTGCGCGCCCAGGGGTATGATGTACTGGTGATCAGTCCAAACCCCGTCAACTTTGAATTGTCGTATTTGCCGGTCGCGAATGTGAATGTCGACCTAGCCGGGCGCGTAATTCACATGGAGCGTCTGATCCTCCTGCAAAAGTTGCAGCGTGCCAATATTCATGTGCTGGATTGGGATGTCAGCGAGCCATTCGATTCGCTTGTGAAACGAAGATTGGGACGCTCCTCCGTCTGGCTGCGGGCCATTGGGCGATAAAATAGTAGATGCTCCAGCCGTCTCGAGTACATTAATTTATGACCATCATTGCTTTGGTATTGAGTATTTTGATTGGAACGGCTTCGCTCGCCATCGGGTATAGGCAGACAGGCGCCGCGGATCTTTCGCTTGGGTTCCTGGTCCTGGCGGTGATCTGGCTGTTGGCGCATTTTCGCAAGTGGTACTGGTTCTCTTCCCTTGCCTTGATCATGCTCATCATTGCCGCAGCCTATGGCGTGTGGCGCGAATTCCCGACCGTGTGGATGCTCCTGGGCGCCGTTGGCGGCTTGCTCGGCTGGGACCTCTCTGACTTTGCGCGTCGGTTGAGCTACGCCGCGCCGATGGATGATACCCGCACAATGGAACGCCTGCATATGGAGCGCGTCGGCATCGTAGCCGCCCTGGGCGTGGGACTGGCGCTGCTCAGTGTATACATCCGCATTCATCGGCTGGCATTTGAGGTCGCTGTGGGGCTGTTGTTGCTCGCCGCCCTGGGATTGACACGCTTGGTGATTAGTTTGCGAAAGTACTGAGTGCGCTCGACTGCTATTCCCGCTGTTGGGTAGGGACCTGGAACAAGGTGATTTGCATCCCATCGGGATCCTGCAGTCGCACGTTGTAATCCCCCCACGGGGTGATCACGGGAGCATGGACCAATGTCGCCCCGTAGTCGAGCAATCGCTCCATCGCTGCTTTCAGATCCGGGACCTGCAGGGCAAAGCGGATTTGCCCGCTAATGCGCTGCTCCGCTTCGATCTGATCAATGATTTCCGCTTGGGCTTCGTCAAACAGCTCCAGGGTTGCTTTCCCCATATCGATCACAAGTGCTTTACCCTGGTTGTTGTTCCAAATCGCAGACGGTTCTAACCCCAGCCCTTCACAATAGAATTTTGCCAATCGTTCATAATCTTGGGTGGTCAATGCGACACGTAATTCAAACACGGGTCTATTTGAGGTAGACATAGAAATAAATACTCCCTTCGTGATTAACAATCTAGTGCATAATTAATAATTCTATTCTTGATCGAATGCCAACTATTCGTGCAAACCTTCGAACCAATCGGACGTTTCTTTCGGATTCTTGAATCGAATTAATTTCAAATGCTGATATTCGGGCTGGGACAGCAGAATAGGAATCTCACGCTTCCTTCGCCAGTACGTTTTGAACAACCAGTGAAAAAGAGATTCCTGTGACCAGAGTTGGAAATGCCGCCAAAATGGCTCGCGGTTGGTGCCCCATAACACTTCTTGAATCCACCAGCGTCGGAAGGTGCGGCGCGTCAGCTGCCACAAAACTGTCAAAAATGGATAGTCCAGCCAGATAATCAATTCCGCGTGGGGCCAGATTAAATCGCGCGCGACGTGATAATTCCCGGCGACGATCCATCTTTCCGCTTGCGTGGCTTTTTCCACTCGTTTGCGGAAGACCTCGAGTGGCGCCTCCTGCCAGTTAGGCTCCCAATGTAAGGCGTCCAGCTCGATGAAACGATGACCAAATCGCTTGGCGAGATTTTCCGCCAGAGTGGATTTGCCCGAACTCGTCACGCCGATAATGACAACGCGTCGGTAGGGAAAGGAGAACCTAAAATTGATCGAGGTCATTCCGGGATCCGGCTGGGGTCAACGCAGGCTTCTCCCAAAATGGGACGTTGCCTCGGGCTGCCGATCTCGCAACCCCGCCCGGCTGGGCGGCGAATGACATCTTTCATCGAATATAAATCGGGTTGCTAAACACCCAGCCGCGTTTGAGACCGAGATAGTTCTTCCAGGCTTCCACCCGGTAAACTCCGGGCTCGCTGGCACTATAGGCACAGGCTTGGGAATGTTTCCAGATCTGAATGGTTCTGCCATCTTTGATCAGACGAATCTCGGCCGGCTTCGGCAAATGAGCCTGCAGTGTTACGCCGCCTTTCATAGGAAGCTCGTCGCCCATGATGACCGAGCGTTCCAGGCCTCTCGCTTTGAAGATGAATCCGCGCGTCGAGGCGGGCAGGTCATAGCCGACAAAACAGTGCCCGGCCGCGAGCGCCTCGTAGATCATTTTTTTATCGGTCAGGATATCGCCCGTCAGCGGTTCGGGGAGGAATACGTGCGTGTTGACGGTGCGGAAGTGAAAGGCGTACGGAAAAATCACGCGATGAATGGGCCCCATGTGCATATGCAGTGCGTGTGCATCTGAGCCACCGATGGCGACCAGGCGTTTTCCTTCGGCGAGAAGGTTATCCCAGCGCTGGATGGTCTCCAGGATGGGGTGGTGCCCTATGAAATGCGGAAAGTAGGCATAGAAGGCGCCATGCAATTTGGTGGGGACCACTGTTTTTAGTTCGCTCAATCCATTCCAGAGCTCAATGCCGGTGTAGTTGCGGACATCCCAGGCTTCCCATGAAATATCTGTTTCTTTGAACGCTGGTGCTGCTGGGTCGGTGGGGTGCGCTATGAAGGAGAGACCGCCTGCTTCGTTGACGCGGTTGATCAAAGTTTGTATGTCGTCGGCGAGATACGATAGGTCCCGGTTGGCGTTGAAGACCAACAGGTGGTTCTTTTGCGGGTCGCGGTCCTGGTCGTGGACCTCCTGTCCGACGAGAAGGAGAACTCGTTCCCGCCCGACCCGGTAATAGCCCTCCAGTCCCTGCACCAATACGTTGTGGTCCGTAACGATGACAGCATCCAAGTCTGCTTGAATAGCGGCGTGAGCGATGTCTTTATGAGTGCCGCTCCCATCTGAGTAGCGGGTGTGCATATGCAGGTTGACGACGATCTCGTGCATGAATCCTCGCTTCATTAAACGAGCCGTCATGCTCTGGGGAGTATTCCAGCAGGACGGTGACAAATTTGTACTAAATGTACAGCATCGCCATTCCGGCGATGCAAGTAGGCAGTCGAAGATGAACGCTGGCTAAGCGGTCAAGTTGACGGTTCTTCCTCCACGCGAGTATAATGTTTCCGCTTAAGTAAAAGGAGGCACGTCGTACATGACAACTTATATCAATATCGCGCTCATTATAATCTCGGTCCTGCTCATCATCAGTGTGATCCTGCAAAGTAAGGGTGCAGGCTTGGGCGGGCTGACAGGCGCCGACGCCGGAAGCGTATTCACGGCCCGCCGTGGGGTGGAGCGCACATTATTCTGGGTTACCATTGTGTTGAGCGTTTTGTTCTTTGCGCTGGTCATAACGCTCCTCATCATCTCCTGATTGCGGGACCTCTTTCGAAGGGCTCGTTCCTTCCTCGCGAGGGGGTGCGCGGGGTGAACGTGCCTTTCTTTTTTTATATATGAAACAATTACGCTGGCAGATACTGGTCGTCCTGGTTGGGGTGGGGATTGTGGCTGTATTGCTACTCAGCCAGCAAACCCCTTCCATCACGGGACCGATCCTTCCCCAGCCGGAACAGGGGGGCGTGTATACAGAGGGTCTGGTCGGCTCTCTTGGACGATTGAATCCCTTGCTCGATTGGAATAATTCTGCAGACCGGGATGTGGATCGCCTGCTCTTCAGCGGGCTGGTCAAATTTGACGAACATGGTCTGCCCCAGAAAGACCTGGCCGCAGCGTGGGGTGTGGCACAGGATGGGACTGTCTACAATTTTTCTATCCGCGATAACGCCGTCTGGCACGACGGGAAACCTGTCACGAGCGATGATGTCATCTTCACCATTGACCGGATGAAGAGCGCCGGATCGCTTTATCCGCAGGATATCAAGGACTTGTGGGGCAAGATCAAAGTCAGCAAGCTGAATGATAAGACTCTCAAATTCCAACTGCCTGAGCCGTTCGTCCCGTTCATGGACTATTTGACGTTTGGTGTGCTGCCGAAGCACCTATTGGAGTCGGTGCCGCCCGAACAAATGGCAACGGCAGATTTTGACATCAATCCGGTTGGCAGTGGACCTTATAAGTTCGATCACTTGCTCATCGACAACGGTCAAATCACTGGGGTTGTCTTGACGGTCTCTTCCACCTATTACGGAACCGCTCCTTTCATCGAGCAGGTGGTTTTCCGTTACTTTCCCACGTCTGCAGATGCGTTGGATGCCTATCGCCAGGGAGACGTGCTGTCGGTAAGCCAGATTACGTCCGATGTGCTAGGGGCGGCACTCGAAGAACCCAATCTTTCCATCTACACCAGCCGCATGCCGCAAGAAAGCTTTGTGCTGCTCAACCTGAACAATACGGAAGTCCCGTTTCTGCAGGAAGCAAAAGTGCGCCGGGCTCTGATGCTTGCCATCAACCGCCCCTACCTCATCAATTCCTTCCTGCAGGGGCAAGCCATCGTGGCGGATGGTCCGATCCTGCCGAATTCCTGGGCATATTATGATGGCACCGAACACTTTCAATATGATCCCGAAACTTCGGTTAATCTGCTGAAAGGCGAAGGCTACGTGATCCCTGCGGGGGGCGGAGACGTTCGCGAAAAGGAAGGCACCAAGCTCAGTTTTACCATGCTGCATCCTGACGACGCGACCCATACCAAGATCGCCGAGACCATTCGCGACGAATGGGCGGCGATTGGCGTCCAGGTGCAGCTGCAAGCCGTACCGTATGACAAACTTGTCTTGGACTCGCTCGCCTCACGCACCTATCAAGCCGCCCTCGTGGACCTCAATCTTTCGCATACCCCCGATCCCGACCCGTATCCCTTCTGGCACCAAGCCGAGTCCGCCGGCGGGCAGAATTACTCTCAATGGGATAACCGAGCCGCCAGTGAGTATCTCGAGCAGGCGCGCGTGACAGCCGATTATGCCTTGCGCGCCAAGCTCTACCGCAACTTCCAGGTCGTCTTTGCCAAGGAGCTGCCAGCACTGCCGCTCTTCGTCCCGGTCTACACCTATGGAGTGGACTCCCAGGTGAAGGGCGTGCAAATGGGTGCCTTATACGAGCCATCTGACAGGCTGGCGACTTTCACAAGCTGGTACTTGCTGACACGTCGAGCGCTTGAGCAGACGAATATCCCAACCAAGGCGCCTTAGCGATGAAATCAAACCTTGCGAAGTTTTCAAGCTTTCGCAAGGTTTTTCTAAAAACCATTCTAAGAGAGAAATCATGAGCAACCTGCAAAATGCACTTGAATATGCCCACCAGAACCGTGACCAATTTCTGAACCAGCTGGTTGAGGTTTTGAAGATTCCGTCCATTTCAACAGACGCCGACTATAACAACGAAGTCCTGCGCACCGCCGAGTGGATGGCAAATCACCTGCGCAAGCTCGGAATCGAAAATGTGGAGATCATGCCTACAGCTGAGGGCGGGCATCCTGTCGTTTATGGAGATTATCTCAAGAAGCCCGGCGCACCGACTGTATTGGTTTATGGACATTATGATGTCCAGCCTGCCGATCCGCTCGAACTGTGGGATACGGGGCCGTTTGAGCCGCGGGTTCAAGGCGACTTGCTCTACGGGCGCGGTTCCTCCGATATGAAGGGACAGGTGATCGCAGCATTCGCCGCCATTGAATCTCTGATGAAAGGTGCTGGAGATTTTCCCGTCAATCTCAGGTTCTTGCTCGAAGGTGAGGAAGAGATCGGATCGAAAAATCTTGAGCCGTTTCTTCGCAAGCACGCCGACAAATTCAGGGCGGATGTCTCTCTTAATCCTGACGCGGGGATGATGGGCGTGGACCAGCCGACCATTACGTATGGATTGCGCGGTCTGGCGTACTTTGAGATCAATATTACGGGACCGAAAGCGGATTTGCATTCTGGTTTATACGGCGGTACGGTTCACAACCCCGCCCAAGTATTGGCGGAACTGGTCGCCAAGATGCACAATG
>JBKPQD010000040.1:0-2053 GCA_046733915.1 Chloroflexota bacterium | reverse complement strand
CCTCCAACTTCATCGTGACGAAGGCGGGACCCGGCACGATCGCCGAAGCTCTCAATGCCCAGCTGCCGATCATCCTGTATTCGAAGCTGCCCGGGCAGGAGGACGGCAATATCACTTTTGTGCAGGAAGAGGGTGCGGGGGTTTGGGCACCCACTCCACAAGAAGTCGTTCGCGCCCTCACCCGCTGGATTTCCCGCCCAGAGGAATATAAAAAGGTGATTGAGAACTGTCGCCGCGCGGGTAGGCCGGAAGCGGCACGCACAATCGCTAAAATCATCGGGGATAAATTGGGATTGGATGTAGAAACGAAAAGTGAAATACAAGGCATCGAATGAAGTCGATCGTTTTCCCGAGTGGGATTGACGTGTCAGGACAAGCGGAATCTTCGAATGATTTATTCCCAGGCAGTTACACCCAAAGATAATTTTCTCAGCAGCAGACAAATCATCGAAACGATCCAGACAGGTCTGAATCACACATTGGACGGTCAACGTGTGCTGGTTCTGGTTCCCGATCATACACGTTCGCTGCCCTTGCCATTTTTATTCCGCGCCCTGGTCGAAATTCTTCCTCGTGTAAAGCAGCTGGATTTTATGGTCGCCTTAGGCACCCATCCGCCGCTGCCTGAAGAAAATCTCCAAAACCTGGTTGGCATCACGGGGGAAGAACGAAGGACAATTTTCAAGCACATCGGTCTGTTCAATCACTCCTGGAACGATCCTGATTCATTGACAACGATCGGTACAATAGAACAAGACGAGATCAAGCAAATTGCCGGCAGAAGCTGGCATGCCTCGCTCCCGAATCAAGTGCACATTCGCATCAATAAAGCTGCACTTGCGTACGATCACATTGTTATCCTCGGGCCAACATTTCCGCATGAAGTGGTGGGATTTTCCGGCGGTGCAAAATATCTCTTCCCGGGTATTTCGGGTGCAGAGATGATTAATGCCACCCACTGGCTGGGAGCGCTGGCTGGTGTTGTGAATACGATCGGTATCCGAGAAACTCCGGTGCGGACCATGATCCATGCGGCAACGGCGCGATTACCCACGCCCGTCACGCTGATTGCCATGATTGTGGAAGAGCACCAACTCACTGGAGTATTCGTCGGCGATATGTTCTCAGCGTGGGGTGCGGCGGCGGACCTTTCGGCAGAGCGTCACATTCGCTGGTGTGAGAAACCGTACCGACAGGTCCTCTCGTATGCGCCTCCTATGTATGACGAATTGTGGACCTGCGCCAAGGCAATGTACAAAGTAGAACCAGCGGTAGCGATCGGAGGCGAAGTGATTATTTACGCGCCCCATCTGGATGTGGTCAGTCATGTGCACGGCAGGTATATTTATGAAACGGGATACCACATCCTGCCGTATTTTCTGAATCACTGGGAACAGTACAAACACATTCCTCTGGGCGTGCTGGCACACAGCACCCACTTACGCGGTTCCGGCAGGATGGAAAATGGAGTCGAAACGCCAAACGTCAAAGTTACTCTGGCGAGCAAAATTTCCGCTGAGGATTGTGCTCGCCTCCATCTCAACTATCGTGACCCATCTCGAATCAATCTTGAGGAATGGAAGAATAGAGAAACAGAAAGAATTCTTTTTGTCCCCCGTGCTGGAGAGATTTTGTATCGAGTTAAGTAAGCACAAAAGCATAGGACCGGCAGCTGCCGGTCCCATGTTTTTATCTTTAAATGACAAACACCAGAGTGAGGGGGGCACCCTAGTGTTCGTCGATGCAAATAATACTATGAGCTATTTTTCCTGACAAGGGTTTTCATATAAGAAGTATGTTAGAGCTTTTTCGCTGGTGCCCCGGGTAGGAATCGAACCTACATCTAAGCCTTAGGAGTGCCTTGTTCTATCCATTGAACTACCGAGGCGCGCATTAAATTATATCAATAAAATTTTGTTGTGGCGCAAGATGCCATCTTGCTACGCGCCGTCATCTTTTGGTGGTGCGGTCGGACCATAATCCAGGATTTGCCGTAGCTGGGATGTTCCTTCCGGCGGACCAACGATTCCTTTATCTTCCATCATATCCACGA
>JBKPQD010000039.1:0-2145 GCA_046733915.1 Chloroflexota bacterium | reverse complement strand
GTATGCCTCCGAATGGCGGCTTCGGCATGGGTGTCGACCGGTTAACAATGTTATTACTGGATAAACATTCTATCCGCGATGTTTTGCTGTTCCCGGCGTTGAAGAACGAAGATTTTGGAGCATGACTTGTCGGGAAGGGCGGCTTATCTCGATATCATTCCTATGAAAAACTATGTTCTCGTTCTCGGCGATAGCCTCGCCATTCTCATTGTCACGATCATCGGCTTTGCTTCTCACGGGGAAGGGAGTGTATCTTTCCTACCTCGCATGGCAGCCGCCTTCTTTCCTTTATTGATCGGGTGGTTTCTTCTCGCGCCTTTCCTGGGACTTTTTCAGACCGGCATCACATCTCAGCCGAGCCAGCTCTGGCGTGCGGTCCTGGCAATGGTTTTTGCCGCGCCTCTTGCCGCCGTCCTGCGCGGACTACTACTCAATGCGCCGATCATTCCAATCTTTGCGGTAGTCCTGGGCGCGACATCGGCTCTGGGTATGTTCCTCTGGCGCGCGATTTATCTCTTCTTCCTTGCCAAGTCGGGATAGGTAGCTGGCGGTCCCTATGCTTGCACAGCCTTTAAAATTTTCCACAGTGATAAAATTATTATTATGAACGAAACTGCTCTGATTGCCGACGCCCAAAAAGGCGACCTGGATGCGTTCAACACGCTCATCCTGCAGTATCAGGACAGTGTGTTCAACACTGCGTTGCGAATCTTGGGCGATGACGATCTTGCTGCCGACGCAGCCCAGGATGCGTTCATTTCAGCCTTCAAGAGTATTAACTCGTTCCGCGGTGGATCGTTCAAAGCATGGCTCATGCGCACCGTGACGAACGCCTGCTACGACGAGCTGCGCCGACAGCGACGACGACCTACCACGCCGCTCGAGCCGGATTCTGAAGACGGCGAGGAAATGGACTCGCCACGCTGGCTCGCCGATCCCAGTATGACCCCCGATCAAAAAGCGGAAGCCGATGAGCTGGAACATGCCATCCAGCACTGCCTCAACAACCTGCCGGTCGAATTTAAGACCGTGGTGGTTATGGCAGATTTGCAAGGTATGGACTATACGGACGTTGCCGTAGCCATTCGGGTGCCATTGGGGACCATTAAGAGCCGTTTAGCAAGGGCTCGATTAAGATTACGTGAGTGTTTGCAGGGGTTCTCGGAACTTTTACCCTCTGTATTTCGTCTCGAAGAAGAAAGTACTGCCTGATGAAACAACGAGATTTAGAACTCCTTTCTTCTTATTTAGACGGACAACTTAGTCCGTCTGATTCTGCGCGCTTGGAAGCCCGCCTCCTTAAGGACCCTGAACTGCATTCCGTTTTACGGGAATTACGCAGCACCCGTAGTTTGCTCCGCCAGCTTCCGATGCGCAAGGCGCCGCGCAACTTCAAGCTCACGCCCCAAATGGTCGGAAAAAATCCGCCGCTGCCGCGCGTCTACCCTGCGTTCCGGTTTACAACGGCTCTGGCAACCCTTTTATTGTTTGTTTCCTTGGGTCTCAACTTCCTTCGTCCGCAGCTTGCTTCCGCACCAGCGGCTTTTGGTATGGGTGGCGGCGGCGGAGCACCCGAAGTAGAAACCTACGGCATCCCGGCTGCCACCGAAGCCCCCGCAGCGACAGAGGCGCCTGCCATTGCAGCAGCCCCATCCGTGGGGATGGCATCTTTGCCTACAGCAACCGCTTTGGGTGTGGAGGATACGGCACGTGCGCTGGAAACCCAGACGTTGAAGAATGGGGAAGCGTCGAACGCGGCGGGTACTGGTGCAGAGCAGCAAGCTCCTCAGGTGCCGAGCACAGCACCGGTGATTTCGTCCGTGTGGCAATGGTTGTTTGCGGGTATCGCTTTGATCAGCGCGTTTATCATGGCGATGATGCGTCAGCTGTCGATCAATCGCTGGCGAAAAAAATAAAAAGTGGTGAGATAAGGTGACAGTCACTCTCAAAGTGACTGTCACCTTTTTTGTTTTACGAAGTACCGCATCAGTTCTCACAGCAAACTTCTGAGGTCTCGATCTACATCCCTGTAAAATCTCCAATTGCTGGAATATGCAGTAAGTGACATAATAGCTGCATGGCACTAAATGAATTCAATTATTGTCCGCGTTGTGGCACGCTCGTCAACCACGAGATGCGTTTTGG
>JBKPQD010000038.1:0-3857 GCA_046733915.1 Chloroflexota bacterium | reverse complement strand
CATCAGTCGAATGCGAGCGAGTTCAACCAGCTCGCGCTCGAGTTCTTGAAGAGTTTGGATTAACGGTTGGCGTTATCCTGGGCAAACTTCCTGGCCTGGCTGATCAAATTATCAGCGTTCTGCAGGCCGCGCTTGGAGATGCCGAGAATGGCTTGCAATTCGGCTGTCGTCAGCCGAGACATCTGCTCGAACGTTCTGACACCGGCGTGGTTTAATTTCTTCTCCAGTTGCGGACCAATCCCTTTGATCAGCTTTAGGTCATCTTTCTGCCGCGCGCGCGCAGCAGGCGCTGCTGGACCCGGCATGGGCATAGAGGCAGGCTCTTCGCGCTGTACACGCTGAGGGGATTGCATTTGTGTCGGGACCAGCTCGGTACGCGGTGCCGGCGCGATCGCCAACGACTTTGTCGCTTCCATTTCGCGAATGCGATCTCGCAGCAGCGTGTTCTGATTTGCAATCATCCTGAGATGGTCTTTGGTATAAATCTCGTCTATGATCCAGCGTAGAAACCAGCCGTACAGCAGCCCCACCAAAAAGACTCGTAATACTCTCATCCTTCATCCTTCCTTTCGATTTAGATTTGAATGTCACTCCTCCGCAGTGCCGGGGAGAGTCTCCAGAGATCTTCCGCTCAGGATGGTATGTTGATCATAATCTCGCTCACAAAAGATAACGATAAATTCTTATAAATGACATCGTATCACAGGATGGTTGAAAATTCATCCGGAAATTTTAAGGTAAATCCCCCGCCTGTCCTCTTGTATTCAGCATACCATCTATGCTAAAATCTTTTTCAAGATAGCCAGATGTACGGGGATGCAGAGCAGTTACGCCCACAGATGGCGGCTACACATGTTCTAATTTGGAGTGGACTCTATCATGCGGTGCCCATACTGCCAGCATCATGATTCTAAAGTCTTGGATACATCTCACGACAGCCATGGCGGCATTCGCCGCCGTCGCGAATGCTTCAAGTGCGGACAGCGCTTCAGCACCTATGAACGCCCGATCCTTGCGACCCCATTGATCGTCAAGCAGGACGGCACCCGCGAAGAGTTCGACCGAGAAAAACTGGCACGCGGCATCCGTATTTCGTGTGCCAAACGGCCCGTGTCCGCTGCCGATATCGAGCGGCTGATCGGGCAAGTGGAGGCGCAGCTTCAAAAGCTGGGCAAATCTGAAGTGTCGTCCCGTGTTGTTGGTGACTTGGTAATTGATGGTTTGAAGGAAATGGACCAGATCGCATACATTCGCTATGCCATTGTTTACCTGGGTCTGGATGATCTCCACTCCCTCCGCAAAGAAATCGATCATCTTCTAGAAAGCTAATTGATTGACAGTGACCCTCCCCGGCAGGGGCGTAGTGTCGCTGTCTTTTTGTTTCGTGTCTACTCGTACTCCTGAGAGAGTGGAGCGGTGCACACAGGCATTATGTTTGTTTCCAACCTGTCCTCCGACGATGCGCCGGCATTCGTCGCTCCGCAGGACAAAAAATCTGTTTGAGGAGAGTGATGTATGGTAAGTAAAACGATCGTCCCATCGGATCAAGTAAAGAACGGATTGCTCCCCACACCGCCCATGCCCAGCGGGTTACCGCAAGCTAAGTTAACGGACAATGCCCGCCAGGTGCTGATGAAGCGCTACGTCAGGCGCGGCGATGATGGCAAGCCCGCCGAGACGGTGGAGGAGATGTTCTGGCGCGTTGCCTACCACGTTGCCAAAGTAGAGGAACAATGGCATCATGACGTTGAGCAGCGCACGATTGAATATTACCACTTGCTTTCGAGCAAAAAATTCTTCCCCAATTCGCCCACCTTTACCGGAGCAGGCACTCCGCTTGGACAGCTTGCCGCATGCTTTGTGTTACCCATCACCGACGATATGGGACGCGATAGCGCCGGCATCTTCCAGACCCTGCGTGACGCAGCGTTGATCCAGCAGACAGGCGGTGGCAACGGCTTCTCGTTCTCACGTCTGCGTCCCAAGGGCGCTCTGGTGCAGACCTCCGCCGGTCAGGCAACCGGACCGGTTGGTTTTCTGCGCGTCTACGATCATGCCTTTGGGGAGATTGCGCAAGGCGGCACGCGACGCGGCGCCAATATGGCGGTGCTGCGCGTCGACCACCCAGATGTGGAAGACTTCATCACTTCCAAGACTAACGAGAATCACATCACTAACTTTAATATCTCTGTCGGTATCACCGACGCGTTCATGCGCGCCGTGAAGGAAGATGGCGATTGGGAACTGCGTTTCCCGGATATCGTCGATATGAAGAAGCACAAATTCAGCGGCACACTCGAACAGGCAGAACAAGCGGGGATTCAAATTCGCAGCTATGGCAAAGTCAAAGCGCGGGAATTATTTAACAAGATTATTAAACAGGCACATCACAATGGGGAGCCTGGCGTATTGTTTTTGGATGCTTCGAACAGAAGCAACCCCGTTCCACATTTATATCCACTCGAAGCGACAAACCCGTGCGGGGAGCAATGGTTGGGCCCGTACGAAAATTGCTGCCTGGGTTCGGTCAATCTCAACGAACACTGCGGACCGTCCGACGAGCATGGACACGGCACCGTCGATTGGGAATTGCTGCGCCAGTCCGTCGTCACGGCGACGCGCTTCCTCGATGACGTCGTCGAAGCAAACGCGTATGTGCCCGCCGTGCCGCAGCTGAGTGAAGCCGCCCACCGCGCCCGTCGTATCGGTCTCGGCATCATGGGCCTCGCCGACTTGATGTATCACGTCGGTGTCCGTTATGGCTCGAAAGAGGGGCAGGAGTTCGGCGCGCAGGTGATGGAGTTCGTCCGTTATCACGCCATGCAGACCAGCATCGAGCTGGCGCAAGAGCGCGGACCGTTCCCGGCGATCGAAGGCTCGATCTATGACATGGACAGTATGACCTGGACTCCGCCGCAAACCATCGTTCCATTCATGCACGACTGGAACAGACCCCAGGTCGCGTGGGATTCGATTGTGGACGGTATTAAGCATCACGGCATCCGCAACGCCGCCCAGACGACCGTTGCCCCGACCGGGACGATTGCCACCGTCGCCGGCTGTGAAGGCTATGGCTGCGAGCCTGTCTTTGCGCTGGCATACTTCCGCCATGTCAACGACAACGGCAAGGATCTCAAGCTGACCTATGCCAGTCCACGCTTCGACGAAGCGTTGAAGAAGCTGGGCCTCGGCGAAGAGAAGCGCCAGGAGATCGTCGAGCAGGTCATGCGCGACGGAACCTGCCAGCACATCACGGATATTCCGCAGTCGGTGCGCGATACGTTTGTGGTCTCGGGTGATATTACGGCGGAGGAACACGTCCGCATGCAGGGTGCCCTGCAGGCATTCGTCGATAACTCGCTCTCGAAGACCGTCAACTTCCCCGAAGGCGCCACCGAGCAGGACGTCGCTACGGCTTACATGCTGGCGTGGGAGCTGGGATGCAAAGGCATTACCGTTTATGTGACCGGCTCGCGTGATAAGGTGGTGCTAGAGACCCACGCCACTGCCGAGAAGAAGGAAGTCGCGACAACCTCTCCACAGGGGACCCTGGCTGTGACTGCGCCGGCGGCAACACCGAAGCCTGAAATCTCAGCCACCTTCGCCATGGATACCAAAAAGCCGCGCCCGCGCGCCCTGACCGGCAAAACGTACAACGTCGAGACGCCCGTTGGCAAGGCGTTTATCACCATCAACGAGAACGGCGGCGAGCAGCCCTTCGAAGCGTTCATTAACACGGCGAAAGCCGGTTCGGAAACCGCCGCGGTCTCTGAGGCAATTGGTCGGCTCATCTCGTATATTTTGCGCCTGCAGTCGCCGATCAAGCCCGTGGACCGGATGCGCGAGATTGTCCGGCA
>JBKPQD010000037.1:0-2206 GCA_046733915.1 Chloroflexota bacterium | reverse complement strand
CAAGGGCGGACCGGAATACGTGTTTTATGAAGGGCCGCCAACTGCCAATGGAAAGCCTGGCGTACACCATGTACTGGCGCGCGCCTTTAAGGACATGTTCCCGCGCTACAAGATCATGCGCGGCTATCATGTCTCGCGGCGTGGCGGCTGGGATACACATGGTTTGCCTGTGGAAATCGAAGTCGAAAAGCAACTGGGCTTCAACAATAAACAACAGATCGAAGCCTACGGCATTGATAAATTCAACGAACTTTGCAAGAAGTCCGTATTTACCTATATCCAGGACTGGGAAAAGCTGACGGACCGTATTGCCTTCTGGGTTGATCTCGAAGACGCGTACGTAACGTACACCAACGACTATATCGAGTCTGTTTGGTGGATATTGAAAAACTTCTGGGACAAGGATTTGCTCTATAAAGGGTACAAAGTTGTGCCATATTGCCCGCGCTGCGGCACGCCACTTTCGGACCACGAGGTCGCTCTTGGTTATGACGAGGCGACTGATCCTTCGGTTTTTGTCCGCATGCCCCTGGTGGACCAACCCGATGTATCGCTACTGGTGTGGACGACGACGCCCTGGACATTGCCGGGAAACGTCGCTGTCGCCGCACACCCGGAGGTGGATTATGTTATCGTCGAGCGGATGAACAATGGCGCGAAAGAAAGATTGATCCTCGCCAAATCTTTGGTTGAAAAAGTGTTTGAAGATGAAGAGGTGCAGATCGTCGAGACATTGAAAGGGAAGCAGCTTAAGAACGTAAAATACCGCCCGCTATTCACCTTCCTGCCGCCTGACAAGGCTGCCCATTTTGTTGTGCTTGGCGATTTTGTCACGACCGAGGACGGCACGGGCCTCGTGCACATGGCTCCTGCGTTCGGCGCAGAGGATATGGATATGGCACGCCTGCACGATCTGCCAGTGTTAATGACAGTGCTTCCAAATGGAACATTCATTCCGGAAGTGACGCCCTGGCGCGGAGTCTTCGTCAAAGATGCGGATCCGCTCATCATAGAAGATCTCGATGCGCGCGGGTTACTGTTTCGGTCAGAAGCATATACCCATACCTATCCGTTTTGCTGGCGTTGTCATACACCGCTGTTGTATTACGCGCGCGAATCCTGGTACATCCGCACTAGCGCGTTCCGTGACAAGCTGGTGGATCTGAATAACACCATCAACTGGGTGCCTGAACACATCAAGACCGGCCGCTTTGGGAACTGGTTGGAAAATAACATCGACTGGGCATTGAGCCGCGAGCGCTATTGGGGTACACCTCTCCCAATCTGGGAGTGTGAATCGTGCAAGCACCGCGAAGGAGTTGGTTCCGTCAAAGAACTCTCCGAAAAAGCCGGCCGCGATCTGAGTGAATTGGATTTACATCGCCCGTATGTGGACCAGGTCCATTGGGATTGTCCCGACTGCGGCAGTACCATGAGGCGCGTCCCGGATTTGATCGATGTTTGGTTCGACTCGGGTTCGATGCCTGTGGCGCAGTGGCACTATCCATTCGAGAATAAGGAAAAGTTCGAAGCGCAGTTCCCAGCCGATTACATCTGCGAAGCTGTGGACCAAACGCGAGGGTGGTTCTACTCACTGCATGCCATCAGCACCTTATTGTTCGACGAGATCTCTTTCAAGAACGTGATCTGTCTGGGTCTCATCTTGGATGGCGATGGACGCAAGATGTCCAAGTCGCTCGGCAATATCATCCCACCTTGGGATGTGCTGAACGCGCATGGCGCCGATGCGTTCCGCTGGTACCTTTATACGGCAACGCCGCCAGGACAGGAACGGCGCTTCTCTTCCGAATTGGTGGGTGAGGTCATACGTAGTTTCACTCTCACGTTGTGGAACGTCTACTCGTTCTTCGTGACCTACGCTAATCTCGACAAACCCACCGTCACCACGATGCCAATAGCCACGAGTGACCTCGATCGCTGGCTGCTCTCCGAGTTGAATGTGCTGGTCCGTGACGTGACGGAGGCATATGAACGATATGATGTGCCGAACGCGACGCGCCCGATCGAAGCATTCGTGGAAAAAATGTCGACGTGGTATCTGCGTCGTTCGCGTCGCCGCTTCTGGAAATCTGAATCCGATTCCGATAAGCAAGCCGCCTACTCGACTTTGTACACGGCTCTTGTGACCGTCGCCAAACTGTTGGCTCCCTCCATGCCGTTCCTCGCCGATGAGTTGTACCAGAAC
>JBKPQD010000036.1:0-2263 GCA_046733915.1 Chloroflexota bacterium | reverse complement strand
CAATAAATACGCGCGGGACACCATGCTGCTCGGCGATTTCTGCCACCCGCTCCACGATCCGTCGATCGGTTTCCGCTGTCGCATCATACTTAGCCTTCGCGATCTGGTCAGTTTCCGAACGCAGTGTGCTTTCCGCCAACCAATCCCGTGTCAATCTTCCGGATGCCAGTGGGCTGTAGGGAATCACCCCGATCTTCTCCTCGCGACAGAGCGGCAGCATCTCGCGCTCCTCTTCGCGGTAGATGAGGTTGAGGTGATCCTGCATAGAAACGAAGCGGCTCCAGCCATGAGCGTCCGCCACGTACAGCGCCTGTTGGAACTGCCATGCCCACATGGCTGAGGCTCCGATATAGCGCGCTTTTCCCGCCCGCACCACGTCATTTAGGGCTTCCATCGTCTCCTCAATTGGGGTTTCATAGTCCCAGCGATGGATTTGGTAAAGGTCCACATAATCTGTCCCCAGCCGCTTCAGGCTATTGTCGATCTCGCCCAGGATCGCTTTGCGCGACAGCCCGCCGCCATTTGGTCCTTCACGCATCTTGCCGTGTACCTTGGTGGCGATGATCACTTCATCCCGTTTGGCGAAATCCTTCAAAGCGTGCCCGAGGATCTCCTCACTTCTGCCAATGGAATAGACGTTCGCTGTATCGAAGAAATTGATCCCCAGCTCGAGGGCTTTCTTGATGATCGGCCGGCTGTTTTCCTCATCCAGCACCCATTTGTGAACCCAACGCTCGGCATCCCCAAACCCCATGCAACCAAGACAAATGCGCGAGACTTTCATTCCTGTGGATCCTAATCGAGCGTATTCCATGATTTTCTCCTATGAGAGGATTTCCAGAATGGGCTGGAACGACGAGGTCTCTAGCCTCTGCCGTTGTTCTCACTGTGAGAACGCTCGATGGCAAGATAGGTCACGAGATCCCAGGCATTGTGGATACCGAGAAACAGAAGCAAAAGCATTGCCGCACTAATACTATACAATGCCAGCGCCGGATTCGAGGGGAGCGCCATTGCGGCGAGGATGATCACCACATACGCGAAAAGAGGAAATGCTAAGTACCAAAGCCAGTCTTTCCATGGGGTTTCGTAGTCAGGCACGTGCCGCATCCGCCGCATGACGATGAGGAGGTAGAAGACACCGCCCAAGCTGAACATGCCGAGTACGAGTCTGACACTGGAGACTGCTTGCCAGGGCGCGCTGAGAATTCCAGCAAACAGAAGCACAGCGCCAAAATGCACTACTGTCGGGGTATTAAAGGCGGATATTCCTGCATACATGGTCTCTGCATGCCTGTCGATCCCGGCGATCAAAGTTGTCGCCACGAACATCAATCCCGTCAAAGTAGCTGCAGCGGTGCCGATGATCATGTAAAAGTTTTGCCAGTTGTTTAGGATGGGTAGCTCGGTTCCTTGGATCATAAATGCTGCCTGTCTGGTCCTATGTATTTGGTCGTGTTTTCTCGTACGACGAGCTCGTGCTGCGGTGCTGTTGATCTTACTCAACGCCGGATCCGGCTTGATATTGTTCATCACTGACGTGTTCCATCCAATCCGCAGATGTACCGTCTGCCTGCTCAACAATGGAGATGTGCGTCATGGCCGTGGTCGCCGTAGCACCGTGCCAGTGCTTCTCTCCGGCTGCAAACCAGACGACGTCTCCTGGGCGGATCTTCTGAACGGGTGCTCCCCGGCCCTGGGCAAGTCCGCAGCCTGCCGTCACGATTAACGTCTGACCGAGCCGATGACTGTGCCAGGCTGTCCGTGCGCCGGGCTCGAACGTCACGCTCGAACCACTGGCACGCGTTGAGTCAGTTGGCTGGAAGAGCGGATCGATCCGTACCCTGCCTGTAAACCAATCGGCAGGTCCTTGACCGGAAGACTGTGAGCCATTTCGTTTGATATCCATTTCGAAGCTCCTTCCAAATTATCCTTTGCCGCCACTCAGCGACCGGTCATTTGCTCCAAGCTATCGGGATAGCGGGCTCCTTGTACCTGGATTGTTGACATGGCGCTCTCGATCTTGGCCAGATCATCGGGTGTCAGTTCCACTTCTGTTGCCTCGATATTCTCTTCCAGACGATGCAGTTTTGTCGTGCCGGGGATGGGGACAATCCATGGTTTCTGGGCAAGCAGCCACGCCAGGGCGATTTGAGCAGGCGTCGCTTTCTTCTGTTCTGCGAATCTGCCAAGCCATTCAACCAGAGCTTGATTCGCTTTTCGGACCTCTGGCGTAAACCGCGGCAGGTCATTGCGAAAATCG
>JBKPQD010000035.1:0-8712 GCA_046733915.1 Chloroflexota bacterium | reverse complement strand
GTCGGAGCCAATCAGGAGGGGCGCTGGCTGGCAGAACAGCTACTTCGCTGGGAAACATCCGGTTTGCACATCGTTGGGTTTGTGGACAAAAAGGAGCCCATCACATCTACCCTTTTTCATGGTCTGCCCTCTTTGGGCTCCGTTGAGAAGTTAGGTGAAATCATTGAGCAATACCATATTGGCGAGTTGATCCTGGCTTCCAGTGCGTATTCCACTCGGGATCATTTGCTTGATATCTTCAGGACCTATGGAGTCTCGGAAAAAGTCAATATTCGGATGTCGTCAGGCTTATATGAGGTTCTTACAACAGGCTTGACAATAAACGAATTTGCCTATGTTCCCTTGGTTTATGTGAACAAGGTTCGCTTGGCGGGCACCGAGAGCGCGCTGAAATTCATCCTTGACTATGTGGGTGCGATAGCCGGCTTGGTATTGCTTTCGCCCTTGCTTCTGATTATTGCGTGCTGTATAAAAATTAGCTCCCCCGGCCCGGTCCTGCATCGGAGACTCGTGATGGGTTTGAATGGGAAGCAATTCTATGCCTTGAAATTTCGAACAATGTTCACCAACGGGGATGAGATCCTGGAAAAGCATCCTGAGCTAAAAAAGGAACTCTTTACAAATTATAAACTTAAGAACGATCCACGCGTTACACGAATTGGCGCTTTCTTAAGAAGATACAGCCTGGACGAGCTTCCTCACTTATTCAATGTGCTCAAACGTCATATGTCATTGGTTGGACCTCGAATGATCTCGCCAGAAGAAGCATCAAGGTATGAGCAGTTTGTGATGAATCTTCTGACAGTACTACCGGGGATTACTGGTTTATGGCAGGTCAGCGGGCGCTCCGATATTACCTACGAGGAACGTGTCAGTCTGGATATGTACTATGTTCGCAACTGGAGTCTGTGGCTTGATCTTCAGCTCATATTCCAAACGATCCCTGCTGTGCTTAAAGCCCATGGGGCTTATTAGACTGCAAAATTTCGAAGTCATTGGAGCGTCAGTTGATCATCGTTCAGACCCCTTTGCGGATTAGTTTTTTTGGCGGAGGAACGGATTTCCCCGATTTCTTCAAAGAAGAGGGCGGTTGTGTCTTAAGCTCTGCAATTGATAAATATATTTTCGTGACCATCAAGAAGCGTTTTGATAGCAAACTGCGCATAGGTTACACACAGACCGAGATGGTGGATGATGTGGATCAGATCAACCATGACTTGATTCGAGAGTCTCTCCGCCTCACAAGAATTGATCAGGGGGTCGAAATCACAACCATGGGAGATATTCCTTCAGAAGGCTCTGGCCTGGGCTCTTCCAGCACCGTCACCGTGGGTGCTTTACATGCGATGCATGCTTATTTAGGCGAGATAGTCCCTGCGGAACAATTGGCGCGTGAAACCTGTAAGATCGAAATCGAAATATTAAAACGGCCGATAGGCATTCAGGATCAGTACATCGCAGCATACGGCGGTCTTCGTTTCTTTGAGTTCCTACCGAATGGCCAAGTGACAGCGGAAAAGCTCAAACTCTCATCGGAAGCACAACGCGCGCTCAATAATAATTTTATGTTGTTCTTTACCGGAGTGAGTCGGAACTCTGCCTCCATTCTAAAGGAGCAAGTAAGTAATCTGAAAGATCGTATGAACGAATTAAGAGAGATCAAACATATGGCTTATGACGCTCGTTGTGCAATCGAAACAGAGAACTTTGACGAGCTTGGTGTGTTGCTTGATCAATCTTGGGAGTTGAAAAAACGTCTGGCAGGCACGATCAGCAATGGACGGATTAATGAAATGTATGAGGCTGCGCGTAGCGCGGGGGCAATCGGCGGCAAGATCGCGGGCGCGGGTGGTGGGGGGTTTCTTCTGCTGTATGTTCCATTTGGGCATCAAAACAAAGTTCGAATGCAATTAAACGGCTTGCAGGAGCTTCCATTCCAACTGGAAGGCGATGGCACCAAAGTAATTTTCAATTATCGACGTTTATAGGCTTGGTCAAGGACAAATTACGATGGAAATTATTCAAGATTATATTTCAACGCTGCAGCTTACCATGGATCAGCTTCCCCGCCAGGCCATTGCGGATGTCGTTGATCTGTTGCAGCAAGCCCGGACGAAGGGTAACCAGGTGTTCATTCTGGGTAACGGCGGCTCCGCCTCCACAGCCTCTCATTTTGCCTGTGACCTGGCAAAGAATACACGGCAAGAGGGCCAGCCCCATTTTCGTGTGATCGGGCTTACGGACAATATGGCAATGTTCTCTGCGCTGGCCAATGATGAAGGATATGAGAATGTATTTTCGGAGCAGTTGGCAAGTTTAGTCAGACCGGGAGATATCGTTATCGCAATTTCGGCCAGCGGCAACTCTAAAAATGTGATTAAAGCCGCTGAAGCAGCCCACAGGCATGAGGCCACAGTCATCGGATTTACCGGCTTTGACGGCGGCTGTTTGCGGCAACTGGCAAACCTCAATATCCACGTCAATAGCAACATCATTGAACATGTAGAGGATATTCACTTGATGCTAGAGCACCTGATTGTTAAGACAATCAAAGACCAGTTCCGGTCATCCGTCAATGTGACAACATCGCTAGTGCGCGTTGGAGCAGAAAATCTCAGTGATTAAGGTTTTTGATTTTTTGGAGAATTAGTATCGATTGTAAAGATTGCCTCCAACGCTAGAGGCAAATTGTCAAAAACAAGATTGGTTGTCGCTGTTTCCAGATGAGCTTGCCGCAATTGCTCGGCGCCTCGTCCGGTTTTTAAGAGAATGGCGCCATGAATGCCTGCCGCTTCTCCAGCTTGCACATCGCTCCACGCATCGCCAATCATCCATGAGTGCTGAAGATCTAATGACAAATCTTTGGCGGCTTGCAGCAATAGACCCGGTAGGGGCTTGCGACAGGAACAGCCATCTTCGGGCGCATGTGGACACATATAAACACCATCGATGTGCCCGCCGCGATCACGAATCAAATTGATCAGCCGCTGGTTAATCTCCTCGGCAGTCTTGAGTAAGATGATGCCCCGCCCAACTGCCGATTGATTCGTGACAATAATAACCTTATAGTTTTTTATCGGTGCGATGGATAATGCATGGACAGCTTCCGGAATAATTTTGACCTGTGTCCAATCCCGAACATAATCCGGCTGGTTCTCGATCAGTACACCGTCGCGATCAAGAAAAATTGCTGGATACATAGGGCAATTATACTTCCGAGCCTACAGGATCACGAACAACCATATCGATGAGCCGGGATAAATACGATCGAATGGGTGGTAGTTTAAGATCTTCTTACATCGCCATCGGCCTGATGCACATAATCGATGTGTCGGGATGACGGAGCTTGCCGATTTTACAAAGTCATGCTGAAAAACATACGTTTATATCTTGATCGCCAGGCCTCCTCTCTTTTTCGGTACCTTTACGAGCAGACCTTTTTAGTCTTGTTGGGCTGGATCCCAACAGTGGTCGGAATCGGATTGCGAGGAGTGCTGTATCGCTTCATCTTGCAAATGGATGGACCCGCGGCAATTGAAAACAATGTCCGCCTGCGCTTCACTGACCACATCAAGCTGGGTCACGGTGTCTATATCGATCAGGGTGCTTATTTACATGCTTGTCCACAAGGCATTGAGATTGGCGCTGGAACCATTGTCATGCACGGAGCTATCCTGCATGTTTACAACTTTCGCAACCTGCCTCATGCGGGCATCAAGATTGGTCGCGATAGTCTGATCGGGGAGTATTCGGTCATTCGAGGGCAGGGCGGAGTCCGGATTGGCGACCGTGTCTATACCTCACCATTCACTCAAATTATTGCCGTCAACCATGTCTTTGACGATCCGAACCGTTCATTTGTGGAACAGGGTATTACAGCGGAAGGGATTGTGATTGAAGATGATGTGTGGTTAGGGGCCGGTGCCATCATCACCGACGGCGTCACGGTCGGCAAGGGCGCGGTGATTGCAGCTGGTGCTGTGGTCACCAAGGATGTGGCGCCACATACCGTTGTGGGCGGTGTCCCGGCGAAACCAATTAAGGTTATTGACGGCCAAATCAATCAACCGGGTCGTCAGATTTTTTAATTAAGGATGGAAATTTATGACTCTCTTATCTGTTGTGATTCCTGCCTATAACGAAGAAAAGGGCATTGCCGAGATAGCCTGCCGCGTGCTGTCCGTGGAAGCCGATCTGAAGAATGCCGGTGTCGATCGGCTGGAGCTGCTGATTGTCGATGATGGCTCAAAAGATCGAACAGCGGAGGTCGTATCGAAAATCGCGGGGGCCAATCTGATCTGCCATCCGCGAAACAAGGGATACGGCGCGGCACTGAAGACGGGCTTTTCAAAAGCAAGAGGCGAGCTCATTGGTTTTTTGGATGCGGATGGCACGTATCCACCCGAGTATTTCCCCGCTCTCTGCCGCGCCGCGTTGAACGGGGCGGACCTCGTTATCGGATCGCGTATGGCCGGTGCGGAGAGCCAGATGCCGCTTACACGGCGGGTGGGCAATTTCTTTTTCGCCAGCCTGCTAACAATATTGAGTCGCCAAAAGGTGACAGACAGTGCCAGTGGAATGCGGGTTTTTAAGCGTGAGATCCTCGAGCAAATTTATCCTCTGCCCAATGGATTGAATCTGACTCCAGTGATGAGCACACGTGCCTTGCACGAAGGGATCAATATCGGCGAAGTGCCGATCCCATACAGCGAGCGTGTCGGCCGTTCCAAGCTCAGTGTTCTGCGCGACGGCCGGATTTTTCTGCAAAGCATGATCTGGACCGTGCTCTCTTATAATCCAGTCAGGATTTTGGGTATGATCGGTGCGGCTGGAATTGTAATCGCCGCTTTGGTGTTCCTGGGTTTTGTCGCCGCCAGGTTCCAGGGGATTACCACTCTCGGACCCTGGGGGGTGGTTGCTTTATACACGGCTTTGATTTCTTCGGTTGCCGGTATCAACATCTTTGCCCTCGGGGTCACCTTTAATTATCTGGTATCGCTCTTCTATCGGAAACCGATTCGACAGGGACTCTTTGGCAAGCCCATCTTCAAGACTCCGCTGGACCTGCAATTCGGGTGGATGGGCATGCTTGCGGTTGGACTTGGACTGGCGATTGCGCTGGTCTCCCTGGCTTTGGGCGTCCAAGGCTGGAATATTGATCGCTTGTGGTTCTATTTACTGGGCAGCGCCATGCTGTTCTTAGCTGGCATTCAGCTGGTGATTTACTGGTTACTGCTACGAATTCTCGAAGAACTGAGTCAAAGAGAATTCCTGACAAAACAAGACATGGGGCTGAGTTAATCATTAATCGTAAATTCTGTTTCGGAAAAGGTGAAGAAAATGAACCCAAATGAACCTGCATCTGTAAATCTTGGAAGCCGTTTAACACCGAAGTTGCATAAGGCGAAATTTCCCAACGCGGATGCAATTGTGCGGCAGGGCCTGCTTGCTGCTCCACGGTCAGAGGATGCAGTGGATATTATGCTCGTCAATCCTCCGACCCCCGATGGCGAACTCTGGATTCGTACGCAGCACCGCGTGGGACGGCGAACCCGCGAAAATATGGTCTGGCCGCAGGTCTCCCTGGCTCAAATGGCGGCACTCCTGCATCCGGTTTACAAATTGAAAGTCATCGACTGCAATGCCGAACGGATGGGTTGGCCCGAATTCACAAAGCTACTTGATAAATATCAGCCCAAATACTATCTGACGCAACTCACCGCGCCGACCTTGGAAAACGATATGTATGGCTGCTTCCTCGCCCATGCGCGCGGAGCAAAGACTATTGCCTTCGGTACGCATATTACGCCGATCCCAGTGGAGACGATGAGTCCTTATCCCAGCCTGGATTTTGCGCTCGTGGGAGAGCCAGACCTCACGATCCGAGACCTGTTGGATCATCTGGAAAACAAGATCGATCAGCGTTCGCCTGAGGTCAAACGGATCTTCGACCGGCATGACCTCCTGTATAAACCATCCTACAATGAGGATGGCACTGTCAACATGCATGGCATCAAGGGCATTGCCTGGCGTAAGGACGGCGAGATCATCCTGAATTTCCCACGACCATTCGTGGCAGACCTGGATGACATGCCAATCCCGATGCACGAACTGCTTCCCTTGCAATCGTACAAGATGCCCCTGATCAAGGGTCCGTTCACGTTTATTGTCACAAGCCGGGGATGTCCCGCGGGTTGTACATATTGCATAAAGCATGTGAGCTACCAGTATTCTACCCGTCTGCGCTCGCCTAAGTTAATCATGGAAGAGCTCTGGTACTTGAAGAAACTCGGTCTCAACAATATCCACATGTATTCTGATCTCTTCACAGTCAGCCGCGACCAGGTCATGGAGCTTTGTAAGCTGATGATCGCAGAGGAAATCAATATCCACTGGACCAGCAACAGTCGCGTGGACTTTGTCGATGAGGAAATGCTGATGATGATGGGTAAGGCTGGCTGTCGCCTGATTTCCTGGGGTATCGAGAGCGGTAATGAGCAGATCCTCAAGCATGCCAAGAAGGGTGCATATCCTGATAAAGCTGAGCGTGCTCTCCGTTGGGCGAAGAAAGCCGGTATCATGAATTGGGGTTATTTTATTATTGGCCTGCCTGGCGAAACCGAGGCAACCATTCGAGAAACCATCGACTTTGCCAAGAAACTGCCACTGGACATTGCCCTGTTCCATGTTGCCGCACCGTACCCGGGAACTCCATTTTTCTTTGAAGTGGTGGAAAACAACTGGTTTCGGCCCGGAACACGATGGGAGCAGGTGGATATGGACCGAGGTACAGTCCTGGACTATCCAAACTTATCCGCAGAACGATTACTTTACTGGCAAAAAAGGGCTTTCCGCGAGTGGGCTTTCCGGCCCGGCCCGGCGTTTACTTACCTAAAGATGTTAATGTATGACTGGTCGACGATGAAATCTGCTCTAAATGTCGGCATGCAACACCTCTTTTGGGCGTCGTCTGATGAAGGAGCGCCGATTGGCGGAGGCGGGTGAAAGATCGAAGAACCGAGCCGGAGGAAATCTTGCGCCATCCGATCCACAATCGTTGGTTTGCCCTCACTGTTCTTGTCTTAGTGACGCTGAGCACGGCCGCCTGGATGTTAATGCCGGGGCTGGCGGTCTGGTTCACTTTGATAGCACTGCTACCCTGGATAGGAATGCTTTGGGGTGGAAATCTGCGTTTCCGGCGTACCCCATTCGATTTGCTTCTACTGATCTTTCTGATCACGGCCTGGGTCGGCTACTGGGCAGCCTACGATAAAACCACCGCGTGGATCAAAGCCTGGCTGATCGTGAATGCGGTCTTGCTCTATTATGCGTTAAGTGCTCAGCCCAGAAAAAATCTGGGACTTTTATCCTTTCTATCTTTCTGTTTCGCATCCGCCATTGCAATCTACTTTTTCCTAACGTACGATTTCACAGGGATGCGGATCGGTGTTGTCACGTGGTGGATGACACACCGACCACAGGTGGATTGGCCTGCCCTTCATCATGGAAATAGTTCCGGGCTGCTTCTCATCAGCAGCATATTTGCTTTGTACTGGTTATGGGGATTAAGAAGAAAATCGGTTGGCGTTCCTTCGATTTTGCAGATATTTCTACTCATTTCAGCTGTCGGGCTGATTTTCTTGACATTTTTTCTGGCGATTTCCCATGGGATTGAGTTAATTGTTACCGCAGTTGTGGGAATGGGGATCTTATGGAAAGTCTCCGCTTACGCGAGGTCGATCGCCACAGGAAAAACTATATTTCCCATTCTGGTCCTGGTGTATCTAACCATACTGGTTATCTTTGTCTATATGGGACCAGCACGGGAACCGGCCGGTCAAGCTCCCAATGAGTATGGAACGAATTCTCGCGTGGAATTACTCGAGCGGGGTAGGTATTTTCTGATCGATTATCCATTCATCGGGTCGGGGTTGAATTCGTTTCCGGGCTTGTATTCGCAGTATATGATCGTGATTCCGTTCTTCTATTTCATCAATAGTTACAACCTGTTCCTCGACGTAGCGATCGAGCAGGGATTGGTCGGAGGTGCGGTTTTCCTCTGCATCTATTTAATGGCTATCTGGCTCGTTTCGCGCAGGATCGTAACAGCCGTATCGACCGACTCGCGAGTGATTAATTGGATTAGTTTGCTGGCCCTGCTTGTAATGATGGTCTACGGCTTGTTCTATGACAATCTCTATAATGGCAATGGAACCGCGTTACTGTTCTATCCGCTAGGGATGGCGATGATAGGCGCGAGAAACCGTACTCATACCGGCGATGAGGTGGTTAAATCATCTAAAGCGTTGCCCCCCTTGAGGGTGACATGGATGACTCTTCCCATCTTGGTGCTGGTTTTGGTGCTCGGGCCAGGCATCAATATAGCCATCTCGCGCTGGTATGCAAACCAGGCTGCAGTTCAGATGTCGCAGGTAGAGCTCAAGGACTTTCCAGCCGACCAATGGGAAACTTCCGATATGGTGCCGGATCTCGAACGCGTCGAGTCCACGTTGCAGGTTGCTCTACACTATGATCCTCAAAACCAGACCGCGAACTACCGCCTTGGCTTGATCTCCATGCTGCGTCGTGATTATAAATCTGCAGTGGGAAATCTTGAAACAGCACATCGAGAAGCACCTGACCATAGAGGCATCACCAAGAATTTAGGCTATGCTTATGTTTGGCTGGGAGAGTTCGAGAGAGCGCAGGCTC